>JARBUQ010000347.1 GCA_029239545.1 Paenibacillus sp. | reverse complement strand
AGATTTAGTGAGGATCGCTTTATTAATAACGAAGATTGCCTTACTAAGGCAGGTGGAATGGCGGAAAGGGCTGAATATCCGGGGGCGCGACAAGCAGGTCGAGGGGAAGAACTGTGGAGGATGACCTGGGAAGAACCGTAACGTTTTGATCGTACATAGAATCCAAGGGGCAGGAAGGTGGAGCGGAGAAACGAAGTGTTCGCCTTTGCCTTTGGATTCCAACCTCTAAAAAAATCATCAAAGGAACCTAAGGTCAACAGCCGAAAGTTTTCGAAGAAAACTATCAGGCTTTTCTTGTTGTGAGTTGCACTTGACCGTAGAGGAATTGCAGAAAGGCTGCAGTTGTTATAACTTATAATGGGTAAGGAGATTATTTTAATAGTGATAATGAAAGGAACTGAACGAGGATGGCTAAACGGAATGAACTGCTGCCTAAGCAGGAAATTTATGCGATTCTACGTGCGGCGGATGATATTATCGCTCAGGGTGGAAGAACACTTCTCAGCAAAATATTAAAAGGATCCAAGGACAAAAAGGTACAGGAGTTGGGTCTGGAGAAAAATCCGGCCTATGGATATTTTGCGGATTTGACCCTGGAGGCTATTATGCAAAAAATAGATCACATGATTAAAACGGATTTTTTGGAAACACAGCTAAACTGGAAGCTTCCCACGATCGTGTTCACAGCTCGCGGGTGGGCAGTGGAAAGGGAGAGGCTCAGCGTTGAATTTCTCCGGGAATGGGATCTCGGTATTGATAACCGCATTATCCCTATCAGCTTCGACTATTTAAAGGATTGCAACAGGGGACTGATCCTTCTATTCCTATACCAAATACTGCGCACAGGAAATAAGAAGTACATTTCCTATTTGAAATTATGGGAGAGAACAGCATACAAGAAAATTAAGGCGGAAATTCGTAATGTTATCGACGCACTGGAGCAGCGGGAGACCATGAATGACATTGCGTGGGAAGACTTGAAACGAGTACGTGCCGAGACTTTGCTTCAAGCTGGAAAAGCCCCGATTTTCCTGGATTGTTATAAATGCCCTAGGGTCTTCGTATTCAATGAGCGGGATCCCGATTACTATACGGAGGCTGGGTTGCAATTTCCGACGCTATGTCCGACATGTCTCGACAAGATGCTCTCTTGAGGGCGCGGATGGACGCAACCTTCTCCAAAGATTGAAAAGTATACCCAGTAGCATGTAAGCGAAGAAACGCTTGCTTATGTAGAGACATATTGTAATAGAATTGAAATGTTATATTCATCTGGGCTTAATGAACCCGGGTTATAATAGAACTCGACCCCCTTTTTAATATAGCAATGCTTAAGACCCGCAGCCCGTTGCTGTGGGTCTCTTTTTTGCGAATAATCCAGTCATAAGTTAATGTTTGACCTGGCAGCCCCAAAAGCTTGCAGCTAGAGCTCCCCGCTTTTGTATTGGACTAACATGTACGTTCTAACTCGCGTTGTTGGCCCCACAGGGGTGAAGAGGCCTTCTTCTGAGAAGCGTTTGAGCCAATGTATGGAGGATACTTTGCTGATGTCAAAGGCGGTGGAGACTTGGGAGGGAGTTACGAGCCCTTTGTTGCGGAACGCGAGATGAACGACATATTGTCTTCGAAACGTCCAGATGTCGGAGTCCTTGGTTGAGAGAGTTGCGTGCGTAAGTGACCACCAATGTCCGATGGCTTGTTTGATTTGCCGCTGGCAAACAGATGCGTTCTTCTCCACTTGGTGGGCGGTGAATCGCAGGACGAGCCAACCAGAGAGAATGAGATCGTTCTGGCGGGTAAGGTGATCATCGAAATCACCAGGTGAAATATTGCGGGCGTGGGTGGTGAAGCCGTCGATTTCCAGTAACAGCTTGATGCCGTTGTGGATGTAGACAAAGTCAGCGAATCGCTGGCCTCCCTTAAAATCTTTCAGTGGATATTCCGCCCGAAGCCCTTCGTAATTATACTGGAAAGCCGGCCCCCACACTTCCTGCAAGAACAGCAGCTCAGCTTCGCCAAGCTTGTTGCGGTACAATCCTTTACTCGCCGCTTCCCGTTCGAATTGTTCAATGAAAGCCGGAGATTCGGGTGATGCATGTCTATACACTCCTTATCGACTGAAGATGCAAAAAAACACCCCAAAACAGATCGAGTCTGCTTGTGGGGTGTTCTTCACTCCAAAGTTATTCTTTCTCTAATCATACCGAGTACGGGCGGATCGCACAAGTACTTTATGCTTTCTTGACGCTCCAATTGAGGTTGTTAAGTTAAGTTCGCTATTTGTAAAGGTAAATTAACTAAATGGGGCTCGACCTGCAGATTCACATGGGGTAGTAAACCTAACTTATGTTATTTGTTAAGTGTGATTAACCAATAGCATAAGCTGGGTTTACTATTCACCGAGCAACACGGATTAGAGCTGGATTTAGTAAAGATAGGCTCACTATTAGCAAACTTTGGTTAACATCCACGGCAGATGGGTTGGTGGAGGCTCCGTTGGCAGCTGGTGCGGAGCTTACAGCAGGATCGTTGCTTTACAGATAAGATCGGCAGCACCCCGCAATTGCAAGCTTCCAGTATTTATCGCGTAAGAGTAGCGCGCATCCTCAAACGGCATCCCATAGAGGAAATTGGCGAAAGATGTAGAATACATCTAGGTTATATACGTTATATGTACCCATTCTGCAAGATCCTGTGGTTAGCATGTTCCGCGATCGGCGGCATCAGCATCAGCCACACAAAGGAGCGCGTTTAGCCTTGGTATTTTCGAGTTTGATTTTCCTCTATTTGTTTCTCCCCATCTTACTGGTCGTTTATTACATTACGAAGAGCATTAAGTACCGGAACTGGGTATTGATCGTATTTTCTTTTGCGTTTTATGCCTGGGGGGAGCCTGGCTGGATCTTTTTGCTGATCGCATGTGCGCTGGTCGGATACGTATTTGCCCTATTAATAGAAAAGTACAGGCATACGAAGCTGGCCAAACCGTTGTTTATCTCCTCTGTAACACTGAACATTGCTGTCTTAAGCTACTTTAAGTATACCGGCTTTCTGGTGGATAATATCAATAGCTGGCTGCGGATGGATATTCCGTACTCGGATATCGGCCTGCCGATCGGGATTTCTTTTTTCACATTTGAAATTATTTGTTATACGGTGGATGTGTACAAGGGAACGATCAAAGCTCCCAAATCCCCGATGCAGATGCTTTTATACGTATCTTTTTTTCCGCATCTTATTGCGGGGCCTATTATCCGTTTCATGGATATCGAGGAACAAATTCGTAAGCGCGTTTTCTCTCTGACAGGGTTCACGGATGGAATTAATCGCTTCATGATTGGTCTGGGCAAAAAGGTGATCATTGCGAACACGATTGGGGAAACAGCTTCCAACCTTTTGGATGGAGGCGTGGCCGGGTCGAGCATTCTGGGTGCATGGTTCGGAATTATTTTGTTTGCTTTCCAGATTTATTTCGACTTCTCCGGTTATTCGGACATGGCGATTGGATTAGGGAAGATGTTCGGCTTCACTCTGAGAGAGAACTTCAACTATCCGTATATTTCCAAGTCGGCGGGTGATTTCTGGAGAAGGTGGAATATGTCGCTTGGCGGATTTTTCCGCGATTATGTCTACATCCCTCTGGGGGGAAACAAGAGATTTTATTTAAGGAATTTGTTCGTCGTCTGGTTTTTGACCGGATTCTGGCATGGAGCGAGCTGGAATTTTATTATTTGGGGGTTGTATTTTGGCCTATTGATTTACTTGGAGCGAGCTTTTCTGGACAAAATATTGAGTAAGCTGCCGAGTTTCGTCTCTCATCTTTATTTGATCATTGCGATGCTGGTAGGCTGGGTCTGGTTTTATTTTACAAGCTTGAATGAAGGGGTACAGTTCCTTGGCGTTATGTTTGGTATTACCGAGAGTACTTGGATTACAACGGAGCTTCAAATTATTGCTAAGGATAATCTCATTCTGGTACTGATCGCCGCGGTTGCTTCTACACCTTGGTTTGCATGGGTATTCGGTGGCATTCAGCGCAAATTCAATGTGAATTTGACCCGATACAGCCAAGTTATAGTGCCTGTAATGAATCTTGCGATTCTGGCTGCTGCGACCGCTTTGCTCGTAGGCAGTACGTACAACCCTTTCCTCTACTTCCGATTCTAACTGCAAAGGACGATGGCGATGAAAAAGGTTAATTTTCTATTGTTCCTGCTCTCTATATTTGCTTTATTCTTACTGAACCTGTTCCTGCCAAAGGGCGGGGAGGCTGTCTCCAAGCTGGAGATGCGTACATTGAAGCCTTTTCCGGAGTTTTCCATGACGAGTTTGTGGAGCGGGCAATATTTTCGTGAGTTTGATAATTATTTTGCTGATCACTTCGTTTTTCGAGATACGCTGGTGCAGGTAGGTACACAGATCAAAGACCTGCGCGGACTGCAAGGTGAGGAGAAGGCTTCGATTGTGGTGCAAAAGGGCGGCAACAACATGTTTCAGGATCGGGTTAAGGGAGGATTAGTTGTACCGCCGGATATAGTCAAGGAACAGAACGCTCTGGCTGGCAAGGACAATCCGGGTTCAACATCACCAGGAAAAACACCAGCGGTAACGCCTGATCCTAATGCTCCAACCCATCCAGGGAATGGGAGCTCACCTTCGCCAACTGGCGCATCGACTCCGACACCAACGCCGGCACATACTCCGACCGAAGCAGGCTCAGACACAACCGGTGTGCGGGATACGGAATCAGAGCGGTATTTGGTGCTCAAGGACAGGGCGATGACGCTGTACTCTTACTATCCATCAGCTGCGCAATCACTGACTAAGGGCATTAATGATTTTCAATCCCGAATAGATCCGAAGATCAAAGTGTACTCCATGCTCGCGCCATCTCCGGTTGAATTTATTAAGGAGACTAAATACAAGGAGCTCTCAGCTTCTCAGCAATATGCAGTTAATCAGGTTAACCAAATGTACAACAAAAATGTGATCGGCATTGATGCACACAAGGAGCTAAGCAAGCATGCAGAGGAGTATATTTACTTCCGAACGGATCATCATTGGACAGCGTTAGGTGCCTATTACGGCTACAAAGCTTTCATGGATCAGATCGGAGAAAAGCCTGTGCCACTTGGAGAGTATGAGACGGAGCAGCTAAAAGGATATCTTGGCAGTGCCTATTCTGCAACTCTGGATGCCAATCTGAAGAAGAATCCGGATACGGTAACGATCTATAAGCCTTTTGTTCCTTATGAGTATTCACTCTACTGGTCCAATGATGCGCCGCTCAGTCGGAATGTGGTGGACATTGACTATGGCAGCACGTCAGCTGGCGGTTACGCGGCGTTTTTGGGTGGTGATTCGCCATGGGGGGATATCAGGACAGAGAATAGCAATGGCAAGAAGCTGCTGGTTATCAAAGATTCTTACGGTAGTCCAGTCATTCCATTCCTGCTTCCCCATTATGAGCAAATATATTTTATTGATCTGCGGTACTTTGACATGCATATTCTGGATTTCGTTAAGGAAAGAGGCATTACGGAGGTGTTATTCATTAACGGCATATCGACTACTACTTACGAAGGCTATGATGAGATGCTGCT
>JARBUQ010000346.1 GCA_029239545.1 Paenibacillus sp. | reverse complement strand
CGCAGGGTTTCCTGCAGACTCGGTTGCATACTCGTATTCCACAATTCCAGCAAAGGCTCGTTTAACTTGGAGATTTCTATTTGCAGATGATAGATTAAATAATGAAACATATTGTACAAGTCTTCCCTCGAGAATAACTGTCCGTTTAATTCCATGTAGAACTCTTGATACTCAACTCTCCACTTCGCGTCCCCCAGACGATAGAACTGAGCAATGGAGCGAATTCTATTCAGCTGTCGGAAAATCTCGCTCTGGGGCTCAACACAAACCTCCCCGTATGAAATAATGCTGTTGTTGCCCAGCGAAGCTTTAAACTCCAGCGCATGACATGCCTTCTGGAAGGATTGCGCAATCTCCTCAGCCTGCGTGACATGCTCTCCGACTCCAATGCTGATCGTAAGCTTTAATGTCTCGCGCGCTTGTACTTGAAGCCTTTCCGCGAACTTAAGCGCTTCTTGTACATCCTTGGTAAGCACAATGCCTAACCGATGTGGATCGATCCAATCGATCCATACCGGAGTCGAGCTGTTATGGAGCAGGGTATCCAGGCTGCCTTTGAGAACATGCTTCAACCATTCCTTCTCCTGCTGGCCGTAATCTTCCAAGACATGCGGCCGTTCGTCGATCTCGATCACGGCTACTATGAAGCCGTTCCATTCGGGAGAAGACCTGAACCTTTCCAACTCGGCCTCCACTTCCTTATGCGAAGGAGATAGATTGCCGTATAACAAGTTCTGGAACATGAACCTGCTTCGGTATACCCGATTCTCCTTGTTCTCCCCTTGCAGACTGCCCAAGGTCTTCTTGATGCGGATAAAATCGTCTGTGACCGGTGCATCTGAGCCCGAGCCAAATTCCATATTCTGATCCTGGTCAATCTGACGCAAAATTGTCTGGACAGGCTTATAATTTTTGTTGGATACATAAATGATCCAAGCGATGCCAAGAACAATCACCAGTACGGCCAAGGAAATCCATACGTAGAACAAGCTCGAGACCAAGCCGAACAGCCTGTTGGAATATATGCTTGTTTCGATTACCCAACTCGTATAGTCCGACCTCAAGCTGCTGATAGAATCCAATGCAATTCTTTTATTAGGAACCGACTTGTCTTCATGGTCTGTAGTGGCCGGAGAAAATAATAAGCGTCCGTCCCTATCAAGGAACTTCACCCGATCCGTGTTCAAATCGCCCATCTGCTCCAACATTCTCCTCAAATCTACCGTTGGAATATTAACGACGATTAATCCTTTGGAGCCGTCGTAGATAGCACGGACCAAGGTCACAACATCTCGCTTCACGCATGAATTCGGGCATTCTGCGTATATACGGGGGCCTTCCCATTCGTAGGGCTCCAGATTCCTGACTTGCTGCGTTATGAATTCAGCATCCGTGAATTCCTGGAGCTTGAATATGGCAGTCGGCGTCACAATGACCTGGTCCCTCGGTCTGTACAAATAAGCGGATTCGATAAAGGCATGATTGGAAACGAATTGACTCAAAGCGAGAGAGGCTTTATAACGGCTGAATTCGTCTGGCTCCTTGACCCAATCGAAATACTCGATAATCGCGTTATTTTGCGTTGCTTCCTTAATGAGAGCGGATTCAACGTTCCTCAGGATGCTATCCATTTGCTGCATCATATTTACGGCTAATACTTCATTGGATTGCAAGGCTGCTTTTTTGGAAATCTCGCTAATAATCAGAAAAGTAATGGAAAGCAGACTTATTGAGATGACAAGAAATACTGGCAAATAGGAAATCAGCAACCGTTGAAACCATGTTCTAATTTTCATATTTCCTCCTTGCCCAGAGAACCTAGCGTTTGCAATTATCATACACCAACAATGCCACCAAACATAAACTGATTTTTTTCTACCCATATACCATTTTTGTTGTTTAAACGCGCAAGGGGTCTGACCTGTTGATCAAACCCCTTGACGATTCGTGATTTATAACAAACATCTATTTAATATCCGCTCGTAATTCCCACCGAATATAAGCCGTTTATCCTGTAAGGATAAGTCCGCATAGGCGAGCCAACCTACTTGCGGACGAGGGTCGCGCATAGGGGAATCCGTTCCGAATAATATCCGGTGCGAACCGACTTCCTGCACTAAATATTCGATGACTCCCATTGGAACTGACGTATATGTAAGCTGCAGGGTAACATTATCGTATTTCTTGGCTATGCTTGCATATTGCTCGGCAATCTCGAAGCTTCTCCCGGCATGATCCATGAACAGATTGACGTTCGGATACCGCCTGGCGAGTTCGTCGATTTGATCCAGATAAGCTTGCTCAGGAACTAGTCCAGGATCAACTAACGCGAATAACTGAAGCTCATTGCCAAGCTTCCACCACGGATCATAAACGGCATCCGTATAATTAATATGAGAGCTATAAAAATATGGCTTCATGCCCTTAAACCGTTTCTTCACATGCCAATAATGGGCTTCAGCTTCAACATCAGCCGTATAATTAGGATCTATTCGGACATACCCTTCAACCATATCCGGATAACGCTGCATCGAGCGCTCGGCGATATGATTCCCCGTCTCTGCGTCTCCTCCATTAATTCCCACCCAAGGAGCGATCGTCATTTTAGTAATTCCGATGGAACGGTACGTCCGAACCATGGAATCCAGATCTGCTCGCAGCATAGGCATTCCGCTGCCCGTTGCACCGCCGTCTTCGATTAGGTGGGTATGGGAATCCAACACTGGAACAATAGTAATGGGCACCCCTCTTGAAGCCTGCTTGATCACTTCATCTTGTGCAGGCGCGTCCGCATGCGGAGGGACGACTCCCAGCAGCCTGGTCAAATTTCCTCCTGCTATGAGCTGTTTCGCTTCATATGGGATGTCGGCATAATCAATAAAAGCACGCGCGGCTCCGGCGCTTTTGTAAGGCATGCCTGTGCCGAATAACAATCGTGACGCACCATAACGTTCATAGGCGAGCTCGATAAAGGCATTGGCCTGCAAGGTAGAAAGCTCAATATGTAAATTCTCATACTTATCCAACAGCGGGAGCAATCGTCGTTCCTGACTCCAAGCTTGTCCCGTCAGCAATACAGTCAAATCAGGCTGTTGCTTCAGCAAATCACCCAATTCATTCAAAGCGATCTCGGAGCCATCGATAAGAAGGGGGATTGCGGCTATAGTTAGAGCTGCAAGCAAGGGTCCTACTGTGTCCTCATTGCAATCGAATTTATGGGTGCGCGGGAACATCCTCGCTGCGCGGATCCCGCTTTCACGCAAGCGTTCCACAGTTTGATCCGGATCGGTGAAATCCCCCGAATGATCAGGAAGCACGACGTGGCAGCCAAATAATCGCGGACTTTTGTCCAATTCCTTCAGTAGGAGCTGGTTGCCGTAACCTGGCGAATGGGATTTCGCCATCCCATGATGGACAAGGGCACCCGCAATTCCGCATCGATTCATTTCCTCAATAACATGCTCCGTGCTCCATAGTTGTCGGGGATGTTTGTAGCCGAATTTGCCTACCTGTGCATGACAATCAAAATAGTGCAGTTCTTTCATTTCGCGACCTCCTAAGTTAGTCCGGTTTCACCTAAGTATAAAAAATCAGGCAAAAAAGAAAATAGACCATTTTAGACGCATAGCCCATTTTGGATTAACTTTATGGAAACCCCTAGAAGTTCTGGCTTTACTGTTCTCCTACCTTGTATATATTGTCACATAACCGATTCAAAAGGCTTGTCTCATGGCTGACCACAATGACTCCAATCTTCCTGCTTTTGCAAATGCTGAGAAACGCATTCCATATTTTGGCCTGTGTAATCGCATCCAGCATAGTGGTCATCTCGTCGGCAATTATATATTGTGTGGCTGGATTCAGAGCGCGGACAATGCAGAAGCGCTGCTTCTCACCACCGGAAAGCTCAACAGGCCAACGGTTCATCCATTCCTTCCTTATTTCGAAAGCATCCAGAATGTCCTGCGAGGGCGTGTAAGATTCAGTCAAAACATCCCGCATACGCCACATAGGGTTAATCGCCTTTTCCGGATGCTGGTAAATCAATTGTACCGGGCGAAAGGATCGCCGATCCATAGCCTTATCACCTAACGTTACACGGCCTTCACGGGGAGAGATATACCCAGCCAAAATTCTGGACAGCGTAGTTTTTCCGGATCCGCTGTAGCCGGATAAGCCAAGCACCTCGCCTGGAGCCACAGAAATGTCAATATCCTTAATAATCCAGCGATCTTTCCGATAATAGTGACCCAGATTCTCTCCAGTCAGAGGCATTGTATCTCACCAGCCTTTCCCTTAAATTCCAAATCAAAATCATTCTGCGGCAAGGCCCTCCATAACCTTTGGGTATACTCGGTTTTCAGGCGTTCGCCCTTGCCTTGGAATGCCGCTGCTTCGGAGATTTCCACCGTGGCCCCGTCTTTGATAACAGCCACTCGATCTGCGATTTCCAATGCCGACATAATATCGTGGGTAATCAGCATAACCCCCGCACCTTCTTTTGCAAATTGCTTGAGTTGCCTTAAAATTTCGGAAAGCGCCTGCGGATGGATTCCAGGCGTTGGCTCATCAGCAATGACAAGCTTGACACCTTCTCGGACGCTTGTTGCAAACAACACCCTGCGGAGCATTCCACCTGACAACTCAAAAGGGAACAACCGTCCATCCCCCTTCTTCAGATCATATTGTGCAAATAGTTTCTCCTGCTCTGCCTGCGCGGTTTTCTTATCCAGCCCAATCTGTACCTGCTGCCCTACACGCATAAGGGGATCAAGATAATTAACCGACTGTGGAATGAAGGAAATTTCTCGTCCCCTGAGCTGTTCTTTTCTCTTTTCTGTCAGTTCTTCTCCTTTGTATACAATGCTTCCGCCACAGATGGCATTACCGGGCAGAATCCCCAGCACAGCATGCGCCAACAGACTTTTACCAGAACCGCTGGCTCCAACCACTGCCACAATTTCCCCTTCACCAATTTCTACATGCAAATCAGCTATCGGATGGATCATTCGTTTCTGTGTTCCCTTAACATATTGAGAAAAGCCAATCGACAAGTTTTCTACTTGTAACAGCGGTTTTTTCGGTGAGTTATTCATGGTGACCCCCTTATTCATTGGAGCTCACTGGCTCCATCATAATACGCAGCTTCTCACCAATACTGTCAAAGCTTTTCACGACGAGAACTAACAGCAATCCTGGGAAAACTACCAGCCACCATTTTCCAGTAGAAATATGGCTCATGGCTTCGGATAGGATAATACCGATAGCCGGAGTTTGCGGAGATAGCCCGAATCCCAAGAAGGTCAGTGCCGCTTCATGCAATATCACATGAGGAAACATCAACAGAAAGCCGATCATAATTTGAGGAAAAATAGACGGAAGTATATGCTTTCTTGCGATATACCACGCGGATTTCCCATAGCTTTTCGATATTTGGATGTATTCGGCGCCTTTGATTTGCAACACCTCAGAGCGGACCACCCTGGCGAGTGCAGTCCAATGAGTCAGACAAACGCCCAATACAATACCATGAATGCCGCCCCCTACAATGAAACAGATCAAAACCATGAAAACGAGATGAGGCATGCCGATAAACAAATCGATA
>JARBUQ010000345.1 GCA_029239545.1 Paenibacillus sp. | reverse complement strand
GCTTACGCTCATCATATTTATCGTTTTTCTTGCGCTTGTGTTCGATTTCATCAACGGGTTCCACGATACCGCCAATGCTATTGCAACCTCGATCTCAACAAGAGCAATGTCTCCACGCTTCGCAGTCATTTATGCGGCGATTCTAAATGTAGTCGGTGCCATAATCTCTTCAGAGGTGGCCAAGACGGTCGGAGGTAAAATTGCCAATCCAGCGGACATCGAGAATGGGATGCTGGTTGTCATAGCTGCACTGCTATCAGCCATTATTTGGAACCTATTAACATGGTATTATGGAATTCCTTCCTCATCCTCACATACACTAATCGGCTCCCTTGCAGGCGCGGTTATTGCAGGCGCAGGTATGAGCGGTGTCAACTGGAACGGTTTCTCACAAATTGTTTTAATACTGGTGCTGTCTCCAATTATTGCATTTGCTGTTGGTTATCTGATTATGACAATCGTCAAATATTCGATTCTGCTCTTCGGCAATCGTTCCCGTTCGAAGTTAAACCGCGGGTTCAAAACGTTCCAGATCTTTTCAGCCGGTCTGTTATCTCTCTCACATGGGGGGAACGATGCTCAGAAGGCAATGGGAATTATCGTATTCGCGCTTGTAGCCGGAGGGTTCCGCGATAATCTCGATGTTCCTTTGTGGGTGAAGCTCTCTGCCGCTCTGGCTATGGGACTTGGTACTTCAGTCGGAGGATGGCGAATTATTAAGACTGTCAGTAAAAAGATTATGAAAATCGAGCCGTCAAACGGATTCGCAGCCGATCTGGCCTCCTCGATCGTGATCCAGACTTCTACAGCAATGGGTCAGCCGCTATCCACCACACATGTCATTACCTCATCCATCATCGGTACGGGCAGCGTAATGCGCTTCAAGGACGTCAAATGGGGTACAGTAACGCGGATGATTATGACTTGGATCATTACGATTCCGATCAGCATGGTGCTGGCCTTTATCATTTATGAATTGCTGTTCAAAATCTTTTAAAAAAACCGTCCAACGAAGGACGGTTTTTTCTTATTCTATAAGAGAGCTGCCTCTCACTGTATCTTCTTCAGAGGATTTAATCCAACTGGGCTTTCGTTTCCAAATAATAAGCGAGGCTTTGCAGCTCGGTAGTAAAATCAGCGTGATGCACACGTATCGAATCGGGAACCTTAATGATGACAGGAGCAAAATTAAGGATAGCTTCAATCCCTGACTCGACCAGCTGATTGGCGACCATCTGGGCCTCCAGTGCCGGCACGGTAATGATGCCGATGCGGACTTTATGCAGCTCTATCATCGCTTTGAGCTCATGAATCGGAGAAACCTTCAGATTGTTGATCTGTTCGCCTATGCGAACCGGAGAGGCGTCAAACACAGCAACGATCTTCATATTGTCCTGTAAGTAAGCATTGTAGTTGCACAAAGCCCGCCCCAGGTTGCCAGCACCAATCAGAACGACTGGAATAACTTGATCCAGCTTAAGAATTTGCCTTATTTTCTCGATCAGATAGGGCACATCATAACCAATGCCTTTCTTTCCGAACTCCCCGAAGTAAGCAAGATCCTTTCGTATTTGGGCTGGGTTGGCATTCAGCTTCTGACCAAGGTCCTGAGATGATACTGTAAGAATATTCCTCTTATGCAGTTCATTCAGAAATCGCAGATAAACAGGCAATCTGCGTACAACCGCTTCAGAAATCTTAGGCGTCTTCACTGATTTTCTCTCCCATCCAGCTATGAATTCTCGGAACGAGCTGGCTTAAGCTTAAATGCTCAATTTTTGGTCCCGGCAATGAATATAAGAAATTTCTACCGTAAGTGGTTTCAAGCACTCTGGTATCGTACAGAATGACTACCCCACGATCCGTAGAACGACGCACCAGACGTCCAAAGCCTTGTTTGAATCGTATGACCGCTTGCGGTACGGAAAGAGCCGTAAACGGGTTCTGACGCTGCTTCTTGAGATGATCACTCTTGGCCTCTGCCATCGGATGATTCGGCGGTTGGAATGGAAGCCTTACAATTGCCAAACAGCTAAGAGCATCACCCGGTATATCTACCCCTTCCCAGAAGCTGCTAGTTCCCAAGAGAACACAAGAGGAATGATCCTGGAACAGTCTGGTTAGCTTCGTGCGATTGCTGCTGTCAATCCCCTGTCCCAGCACATGAATCCCTTCAGCCCTGAGCGGCTCCTTCAGCTCCTGATGAACCAGCTTCAGCATTCTGTAAGAGGTGAACAGGACTAGCATTCTGCCCTTCATCTCTACAGCAACCTCTTGAAGTGATTGGGTCAATGCACTTAAGAATGCCGCTTCTCCGGCTTGGCCCTTAATGCTTGGAAAATCCCGCGGAATAAGCAGCAAAGCTTGCTTGCGGTAATCGAAGGCGGACGGCAGAAGAACGGTTTTGAGCTTCGGGGTGTCCTGGAATGTCTCAAGGCCCAGCTGGCTGCTGCTGTATTGAAATGATTTGTTCACCGATAAGGTTGCGGATGTCAGCACCACACTGTCTTTAACATCGAAGAAATACCCTTTTAACAAATCGCTCACATCGAAGGGAGCAACCATTAATTGAATTGATTTGCTGCGGAAGTATGGAGTCGCCTCCATCCAGTACACATAGTTCTCGTTGTCCATCTTCATGAAGAATCGTAATGTATCCCGGCAGCGTGTTAACTGCTTCACAGTACCCGCCAAATCTGTCAGGATGCTGCTCGTCGAATATTCCTCCGACTTATCCTTCATCTCCGTGGAGATTCGGTCCAGCTTCTTCGTTATCTCAGTAAGCTCAAGAAAGATGTTCTCTTCCATTGTAATTAAAGATTTCCATTGAGCAGGCAGCTGATCTGGCTTCATTCGCCTGACGAACTGTCCTCCTTCTCCTGCCATTGGGTCCATTTGTTCAGCCGTCAGCTGGAACAACAGCTCGGTCAGTTGATCCCATTCTTCCTTCACGCGTACAATGCGAGGGTACAGGCTGTCCAACCCATCCAGCCATTCCGATAAAGATCTTTCGGGCTCTTGCTGCAGTCTGGCGATCAAGGTTGGCAGTTGACCGCTCCTCGAGTCCTTGTACAGTCTCACCAGCGCATTGTTAAGCGCATTGTAATTGAGCTCTGAGCCAAGCAGCTTGGAAGCGACCTCTTCGAAATGATGAGCCTCATCAACGACAAGATGTTTGTAGCTTGGCAGCAGCCGATTCTCGGCTTGTATATCCGTGAATAGCAGGGAATGATTCGTTATAACCAGATCCGCAATAGAAGCTTCATGTCGGGCGCGATGAAAAAAGCATTTCTTAAACCACGGACAGGCACGGTTCAAGCAGGAATCCGTGTCGCTTGAAACCGTATTCCAGAAATCCTGACCGCGGTTGCCAAAATAAATTTCTTCTTCATCGCCATGTTTGGTTTCGGTCAGCCAGACGATCATTTGGGCTGCCGTAAGCCGATCATCACGATCATTGGCATAATCATTATGCTGTATTTTTTGCTCGAACTTGCGCAAGCATAAGTAACGGCTGCGGCCCTTGAGAACAGAGGCTCTGAATGGAACAGGCAAAATCTCATGCAGCAGAGGAATATCCCGCTGGCGCAGCTGCTCCTGCAAATTAATCGTATGTGTACTCACGATCATCTTCTTCTCTTCCCGCAATCCATGGTACAGAGAAGGGATCAAGTATCCAAGCGATTTGCCCGTCCCGGTGCCGGCTTCCACTATAAGATGACGGTCGCTGGCAAGCGATGCCTGAACTTCCTCAATCATTTGGCGTTGTGCAGGCCTCTCTTCATAATCGGCGAACCGCTCCTCCAGATTGAGATGAATCTGATCATAGAACTGTTCGAATGTCTGATCCTGAGAAAATGCAGGCGTTCCCTCTTCTCGGGCTGGCTTTTCCTCATCCCAATTATCTACATTCATTGCGAACTGACGAAAATATCGATTCACATCAGGGTCTAACACCGTCAACGTTTCTTTCCACAAACGAACTTCATGAATAAACCAGGCGAAATCAGTAAATTCAGCTTCATAAAGATTGGATAATCTCTGCAAGGTTATAAGCGGAAGGCTTTCAATACGCTCAAGACACCTCTGCCATATAATGGCGGTAGCTTCCGCATCCGAATCGGCACGATGGGGATTGTCGTGAGTGATGCCAAAGGAATTGCTGACCATCGACAATTGCAAGGTAGGAAGACCGGGGAACAGGATGCGCAGAAAAGCAATCGTATCCAAAACCCTTCCCCCAAAAGGATGATACCCGCATTGCTCAAAAGCACGCTGCAGGAAGCCCAAGTCGAAAGCGGCATGATGTGCCACAAGAACAGTTTGATCGTCAAAATAAGGCAGCATCTGGGTTACTACATCTTCCAATTGAGGAGCATCCTTGACATGCTCTTCTGTTATTCCCGTCAGCTGAACAATAAATTCCGGTATAGCTTTGTTTGGTTTAACGAAGGAGGAGAATCTCTCCGTAATGTATCCTTGCTCTATAACAACAAGACCAACCTGTATGATGTCATCCGAAGGTTGGTCTCCCGTAGTTTCAAAATCGATTACCGTAAATTTCATCCTACGCATTCAATCCTTTCTTAACTGCTACCGCTTAAGCATACCAAAACGATGCCCCGGATGGAAAGGTAAAGTTTTTCCGGGCATCGTTTGGTTTTAATGCAAGAAGCTTTGGCCGGAAGGGGGTCCGCCTGCTTGCTTGGCGCAAACTTCCATGTTATGCATCGGTTGAACGCAGGAAGGATCCGCTTGATGAGCAAGCTGGAAAAATTGCTGGGCCTGCTCAAAATTGTCATTCTTGGCATGAATGCAGCCCATGGCGTTATAAGAAATGGCCTTCATTGAGTCATGATCCGAAACGGAAATAATAAATTTAAAATGGCGGTACGCTTCTGCTTCATTGCCATTTCTCATATGTCCCAGCGCCAAGTAAAGCCGGCCTAACAAGAAATCCGGATATTGACGCACAACCTGCTCGAAGGAGCGAACGGCATTGTCGAACATCAGCAGCTGAAAATACCCTTGTCCTTTGTTAAACTCAGCGGATTGGAACCCAGGCTCGCTCGGATCCGAGAACAATCCTGGCTGCTTCTTCTGCTCTTGGTCTGATGTCACTGCTACATCCTGAGCTATACCGCCCATTTTCTCTTCGAATTTGAGCCATTCTTCGATCATGTGGTCACTCATGCTTTTCAGCGCATTCAACTTCTGAGTCAGTTCATGCTTCTGTGCTGGATTGGCATGAGGATAATGCTGGGCAATTTCGTCTAGAACGTCATTCATGGTTTCGAATAGCTGCTGAATCATGACATCCCACCTTAAGCTGAAGGTTGTATCGACTGTTGAGCAACTCTTCCCATCATCCTTACAGGATGGTCGAGTGTGTTTCCGTGTGCAGTGTGTGAATGACTTGATTGTCTGCTCCCATAATAGCTACCTTCGGCTTGTTCGTCAGAGCCTCCTCATTGCTCATTAGAGCATAGGCAATAATAATGACCGTATCTCCCGGCTGTACGAGCCGAGCTGCTGCACCGTTCAAGCAAATGACTCCCGACCCGCGAGGTCCTGGAATAACGTACGTTTCTAACCTCGCTCCATTGTTATTATC
>JARBUQ010000344.1 GCA_029239545.1 Paenibacillus sp. | reverse complement strand
CGCCCGAGCATCCAGTAAATCGCCAATGCCATGATAAGCAGATTCGTGCAAAGCAAAAGGAGTGAGATCGTGCGCATCCAGCGGATTGGAGCTTCCATTACATCGGCTGCTATCGTACCCACCACGAACCAGTTCGCCGCCTCCAGCTTGTGGAAAACGACAAGTTGCTCATTTGCAGCTCCTGGCCTCTCAATCGTACCTTTACCTGAATGGGACTGATCCCCTATTATCCCCTTCCAATCAGGGCTTACTTCCCCTCCGATCACAAGTTTGTTAGAATGAGACACGATTCGTCCTTGACCGTCCACTACAAACACCTTCATATCTGATTGCCGGGTCTCTGCAGAATAGGCCCGCTCCAACTGCAGCTCATTCACCCCGAGTACAATGGACCCTAGCCGATCATAGAACTTGGAATCTTTATAATTCTCGAATAATACCAGCTTCTTGCCAAAATGGATGGTATGCGTCCCGCAAGCATAGATCGTGGCGATCCATTGGGTCTTGTTGCGGATGGTCGGCTCGGTCTCCTCCAGCCGCACACTCTGACTGCAACCAGATTGATAGATCGACTCGGATTGATTGTTGTATAGAGACAGACCGAGCTCCCCGCCTGCTGCCCTGGCGGTCAGACGCTTCATAGGCTCCTGCCAATCTCCCGGGAGCAGCTCACCGTTGACATAACGGGCCATCAAACGATTCAAAGTTCTATCGGCGAACAAATAATCCAGTATATTGTTGTAGCCAAGCAAAGTCATATCCAATTTGCGGGCAACCGATTCAATCTGATCCTTATAATAGGCTTCCGATTCACGCTGAATGGCTTCCGATGATCGATAGTGCAGTACAAATACAGAAATGAGAAGCGGAATTAGTATAATAACAATGTACATGGTAACGATGCCCCATTTGTTCGTTAGCAGCTTGTTCCAAAAAGAGGACCTGATCGTTATCTTATCCTCGAAGCCAGTATTTCCGTGAATGATCTTGGCAACCAATCGTTCCATGCGATGCAGCGGAGCTGTGAGCCGATGAGAGACCGAAACAGATAATAGGACCGAGCCTATGAAACAGCTGACCCCAACCCACAAAATCACTAGTTGAATGGAGTTCACCTGACTCAACAAACGATCCGTATTCATGTAAGAGGTCAGTCTCCATGAGGTGTAGTCCAATGTCGCAGAATTTGTTACTTGGTGTATAGTAGAGTCCATCCGGCTCCTGACATCCGCCTGCAGTTGAGCATCCTGATAGATCAAATTCCCGGCAATATCCTCAACCTGTATATGCATGCGGACTCCAGTTAACATCTGCTGCCAGATCTGCTTTCTGGCATAAACAATAACCGCCCCGAGCTCTTGACCACTGCTGCTGCGGATTTTGCGAACAAAGGCAAGCTTGCCCGCCTGCTCAGAGCCGTCGGATCGGGCTTCTTGCCCCTTCAAGCTGGACTGCTCCACCCAGGCCGCTTGCTTGCCTCCAAGCAACGTATCCAGCACACTGAATTTCAAAGGGTCGGCGTATTCATAGTTCGTAGAGAGTTGAATGTACACATTCGGGTCCCTCGGGATAATCTCGATCAAATCAATATCCTTACTACGCTTTAGTATGAAATCATTCAGTATTTCTTCGGTACGGATCAACAAGCCATTCGCCTGATCTCCATCCAGTTGACGATCCGGATCGAGCCATTGATGGACACTGGCATTCGTGGACAGCACCTGTGCCTCATCATCAATCGCGCGCAGCAGCTCTTCCAGACTTCGGCTCATAGAGCTGAGCTGCGTCTCCCCCATCTTGCGGGCATTCTCCTGAATCAGATAGGCCGACACGAAGTAAAAGAACGAGCTTGTCAGAATGAAGCAGAGCAAGGACACTGTAACCGCATACAAAGCCAGTTTGTTTCGTATCTTTTTCACAGCCTGCCCCCTTGCCCTGTACGATTGTTAAGCTAACCTTTGATACCCGAGTAATTCATGCCTTGAACAAAATATTTTTGCGTTAATGCAAAAAGAATCAAGATCGGGATAACAGAGCTTACTACGCCAGCCATAATTCCGGGATAATTCAAATTCTCAATATCATCCGACATCACCTTCAGGCCAATCGGTATCGTATAGAGAGACGCTGTACGAATATACAATAGTGGCGCCTCATAGTTGTTCCAGGTTCCAACGAAGGTTAGTACCATTAATGTCATTAGAGCCGGCTTCGTCAATGGTAAAAGAATACGCCAATAAATCGTCCAGTGACCTGCACCGTCCATCCGAGCGGCTTCGGATAGCTCATCCGGTACTGACACGAAAAACTGTCGAAGAAGGAACGTTCCAAAGGCCCCACCGAAAAAAGCCTGCAGCCACAATGCCATATGGGTATCAAGCAGCCCAAAATTTTTGTAAATAATAAAGGTCGGTATCATAGTAATCTGAAATGGGATCATCATCGTTGCCAGCTTGAGCATAAAAAGTGTATTGCGCCCTGCAAATTTAATTTTAGCATAAGCATACGCTGCCATTGAACAAGAAAAAAACGTTCCAACTAACACAATAGCTGCTATTTTGATCGAATTCCAGTAAAAAACGATAAATGAAACTCCGATCAGCGATCGTTTCCACACATATACATATCCATCATATACAATCGGATCTGGAATCCATTCAATCGGGTATCGAAATACTTGCACTGGCATCTTAAATGATGTGGACACCATCCACAAGAAAGGAAATAACATCGATAGCGCCAATCCAAACGAGAACGCCATCCGTACGAGCTTAACCCAAGCTCTTGATTTAGACACAACCGCACCCCCGCTACTAATAATTGACCCATCTCTTCTGTCCACGCCACTGAATCAGTGTAATAGCCAAAATGATGATGAACAGCACCCAGGCCATGGCAGAAGCATACCCCATCTCGCTGTGAACGAACGCTGCTTTGAAGATGTAATAGCCGATTACTGTACTGGCTGTTCCAGGCCCGCCTTCGGTCAATATTTGGATATTGGACCACATCATGAACGTGTTGATAATTGAAATAATCAAGATAAAAAACGATACCGGCGATATCATAGGTACTGTAATATGGATAAATTTGCGGAACGCAGAAGCGCCGTCTACCTCAGCAGCTTCATATAATTCCTTGGAAATGCCTTGCAGACCTGCAGAGTACAGTAATATTTTATAACCAAGCCCCTGCCAGGTCAGCATAAGTAGCACGGCAGGCTTTACCCATGTGCTGCTTCCGAACCATTTGGGCGGATTCTCGATCCCGATACTGAACAGAAATTGGTTAACAACACCTTGAGTAGGATGAAGGAGCTGGAACCAGATGAGTGAAATCGCAACAAAGCTTGTAATGTAAGGCAGGTAAACGATATTGCGCACCAAATTGCGTCCGAGAAACTTCTCATTCAGGATCGCAGCGCATAATAACGCAAGCAGCATTTGGATTGGAATAAATAACACGAAGAACAAATTATTAAGTAAAGATTCTATGAACCAGGTATCTTGAAAGCTTTCAATATAATTGTCCCATCCAACAAAATTAGTATCACTCCAGCCCGATAGCATATCCCAATCTGTAAAGCTGATCGCAAGTGAGAATAAGACGGCATATACAGTGAAAATGCTAAAACCAATTATATTAGGCAGAATGAACAAATACCCTGTCAGATTCTCTCTCCATCGATTTCGAGACATTTCAATCTCCCTCCTTGGACTTGCTCTTGTAGAAGTGGGATAAGGGCTTGCCCATGCCTGGTAAGCAGTAGGATTCCTAAGACCGCTTTAGTATCGGCACGCATCAAGCCCTCACCTGTTTACAAGCTGCGAATAAGTCCTTTATTTCTTCTCTTTATCATAAACCGCTTGGGCCGCCTTCTGAGCAGCCTCTAATGCAGCATCAACCTTCTTCTCGCCCGCGAGAACTAGCGATAACTCCTTCTGCAGCTCCTCTAGCATTCTGGAAGAGTACTCATAGCTGGATCTATATTTCGGGAATATGGCAACTTGGGAAGGATCAATAACACGTTTGAACATCTCGTCCCGGTTCTTCCCTTCCACTAGCACACCATTCTTATCCTTATAAAATCTCCAGTCCTTGAACAAATTCTTGGTGTCCACCTTGGTCCAAGCAGGTATTCTGTGGGCAGCCTTGGCTGAAAGCTCTAATCCCTTGGTTGTATACCACTTCAGGAATTGGTAAGCTTCCTTAGGATTCTCAGAAGTCTTGGTAATGGAGTACCCTGTTACAATTGTTGTGATCTGGTTCGCTGGACTACTGGCATCCCATCTCGGCATCTTGGCCATCTTGATCCAGTTCTTGTCGTCAGCCTCTTGCGGCATTTGTCCGGTGACCTTCCACTCATCAAGACCAAGCATATTATTAGAGGCAGCGAGGGTAGATCCTAACGCTCCGGATAACGTACCGTATACACCATTAAGCTTGGTAGCATTCACATCGGCATCTGAAGGCATCGATTTATCTACGAATATGGCTTTGTGGTAAAGCTCAGTAGCCTTCTTCAAAATTGGACTGTTAATATTAGGTTTTCCATCAGCCGTAACGATGTCCCATCCACCGTAGACAGCTAAATCGATAATCCCTTTGTACGCTCCCTGCCAGTGCATCCCGCCGAATACGGTTGGTTTACCGTCAGCACCTTTCTGTGTGAGCTTAGCAATCCACTCGAAGTAATCATCGAATGTCCATTTATTCTCATCAGGTAATGGCACACCGGCTTTATCCAAAATAGACTGATTATAAATGATCACACTAGGTGACAAAGCTTTGGAGATTCCATATATGTCATCCCCAATCATCGTCGCTCTTCCATATTCATCGAATTCCTGCAGGTAATTCAAATTATCCGCTTTCATTAGATCGTTCAATCTTAAATACATTTTGGAAGCTTTATCCCGGAACGTCTCGCGCTCCATGATGGCAATATCGATCTTCTCTCCACCAGCAATCCCAATCCGGATCTTATCCCAGGAATCCGCACCAGTCAGCACCACAAGCTCAACATTAATATTGGGGTGCAGCTTATTCCATTCTGGGATAATCAGATCGAACTCATCCTTGTCGACAGACGAGACTGTGTACAGCCTGAGGTTCACTTGCTTGTCTTCCTTCGGCGCTGCGCTTGACGTTGGTTTCTCTGATCCCTTCTCCGTATTAGCGCACCCCAACACTACAACCATCATTAGACAAAGCGATAGTAAAGCTGAAATCCATTTCAATCGTTGTCGCATACGACATCCCCTCCTTCTTTCTACTTTTTTGGTCGATACAGGCTCCTTCTCTGCATCTGTGTTTATTAAAGCGTTTTCTCCCTGTTTCTGTACATCAGCAGATCTGATCATTCTAATGCGATTCCGACTATGCTCAATTCAAGACCACTCCGATCTCATCAAACCATGCTTCATGACCGGATGTTGTTGAATGATCCAAGGTAACCATTACACGCAGTACATGGTCAGAGGCACTCGGGGTCGTGAACGTGATGGAATGGTCTGTCCAGGTCGTATTTGTGAAAGTCAGATAGTTTAAATCGGTACTGGTTGTCAGATCTGTTATCCGAACACGGCCTGTTGTTCCTGCTCCCGTTACTTTACCGTCGAAATATAA
>JARBUQ010000343.1 GCA_029239545.1 Paenibacillus sp. | reverse complement strand
GCTTGTTCCGTGAGACGCTTGGTACTGAAATTCCGGTTCCGTTCCAACGTCTGAGCTATGCAGATGCAATTGGTAAATACGGGTCAGATAAGCCGGATCTTCGCTTCGGTCTGGAGCTTGAGGATGTTTCCGATATCGTTGCCGAATCAGGTGTGCAAGTATTTGCAAGTATTATCAAAAAAGGCGGGCAGGTCAAAGCATTGAACGCCAAAGGCTGCGGAACCTGGAGCCGTAAGGAGATCGATGACCTTGGACCTTTTGCCGCACGTTATGGCGCTAAGGGGCTTGCTTGGATACAAGTGAAAGACGGCGAATTCAAGGGGCCGATCGTGAAGTTCTTTAGTGTGGAGGAGATCGAAGCTCTGAAGGTGCGTTTGGGTGCCGAAGAGGGTGACCTGTTGTTGTTCTCAGCGGATACGAAGAAAGTAGTAGCCGATGTTCTTGGCAACTTGCGTCTTAAGATTGGCCGCGATCTCGGTTTGATCAACGACAAGGAGTTCAAGTTCGCTTGGGTAATTGACTTCCCGCTGCTTGCTTATGACGAAGAATCCAAGCGTTACGTAGCCGAACATCATCCATTCACACGTCCACATGAAGAGGATGGCCACTATTTTGACACAGATCCAGGTAAAATCCGCGCTCAAGCGTATGACCTTGTATTGAATGGTTACGAGGTTGGCGGCGGCTCGATGCGTATATTCCAGCGTGACATGCAGGAGAAAATGTTCTCAGCGCTTGGATTCTCCAAGGAGCAAGCCTCTGAACAGTTCGGCTTCCTGCTCGATGCTTTTGAATATGGAACGCCACCTCATGGCGGCTTCGCCTACGGGTTCGACCGTCTGGTCATGCTGATGTCCGGCCGCACCAACTTGAGAGAGACGATTGCCTTCCCTAAGACGGCGAGTGCAACGGATCTGCTTATGAATGCCCCGTCTGAGGTTGACCAAAAGCAGCTTGAGGATTTGTCCATCCGTCTGGCTCTTAAGCAGCCTGCTGCGAAGGCTTGATCACAACTCCCAATTTTTCGCACCGAGCTGGGAGTTGAGCGAGGTGCGAAAGATGCACTTATGAAGAGGAGATGGTAAACGTATGCTGCATCAATTTTCTAGAACGGAACTGGCTATTGGGCCAGAAGGCATCGAGGTCATGCGCGGCAGTACTGTGGCCGTATTAGGACTTGGAGGGGTTGGCTCTATAGCGGCAGAAGCTTTGGCTCGTTCCGGTGTAGGCCGTCTCATCCTGATTGATAAAGATGTGGTGGACATTACGAACATTAATCGGCAAGTCCATGCGTTTCACCACACTGTCGGTCAGTCCAAAGCGGATCTAATGGAACAAAGGGTCAAGCAGGTGTTCCCTGATATTGAAGCGATTGCTCTGAATATGTTTTACACGGAAGAAACGTATGAGAAGCTGTTCGAATATCCAATCGATTACGTGTTGGATGCTTCCGATACGGTTACGTACAAGATCCATATCATCAAACAATGCTTGCAGCGTAAAATTCCGATCATCTCCTGCATGGGTGCGGCCAATAAGATGGATCCCACATTGTTCCAAGTAGCGGATATTTCGAAGACGGAGATGGATCCGTTGGCACGGGTGATTCGTCAAAAGCTGCGCAAGGAAGGGATTCACAAGGGCGTTAAAGTTGTGTATTCCACGGAACAGCCGATCAAGCCAAGAGTAGATGTAACGAAGCAGATCGTTCCCGAGAATGCGCCGGATAGACGGAAAGCTCAGCAGCCACCTGCAAGCAACGCTTATGTACCACCGGTTGCAGGTTTGATTATGGTTAGTGTGGCGGTAAAAGATTTGCTGAAGCGAGCGGAGAAACAGGGAAAGCTGCAGCAAAATCAATAACAATGGAGCGGGCATCGTCGTTCAGACGATGCTGCTTGCTTCTACGGAGGGCTGTCACTGTTAAGGTGGCGGCTTTTACTTGTAAGTAATAGGGATGATCCCACTCCCAACTCAGACGCATAAAGGGACATTCAGAATGAGAGAATGGGCGGAATGCGGCAGTATACAAGTATGCTTATGAGTTTTTGAGTCATCCTGGCTCTGTTCAGGACTACGAAAGATGATAGGAAAGAGGGGATACGAGCATGGACATGGACTTATTCTCTAATCATGAAGCCTCCTCTCCCGTTGGCAAGCTTCTCGCAGATCGTATGCGGCCGCAGACACTGGATGAATATTTGGGCCAGGAGTCTATTGTTGGCCAAGGGAAGCTGCTGCGTCGGGCTATTGAAGCCGATCAGGTTTCCTCAATCCTGCTGTATGGGCCGCCAGGAACAGGGAAGACGACGTTAGCCCATATTATATCCAACCATACCAAGGGAGATTTCGTTCGTCTGAATGCGGTTGATGCAACCGTAAAAGATGTGCGTGAAGTGATAGAGCAAGCCAAGCAGACGAAGGCTATGTATGGACGCAAGACGATTCTGTTCCTGGATGAGGTGCATCGCTTCAATAGCTCGCGCCAGGATGCTCTTTTGCCCGCCGTGGAGCAGGGCGTAATCGTCTTCATCGGCGCGACGACGGAAAACCCGTTCCACCATGTGAACGGGGCGTTATTGTCGCGCTCTACGCTCTTCGAGCTGCAGCCGCTGACGCATGAGCACGGGCTCGCCGCGATGCGGCGGGCAATAAGCGATCGCGAGCGTGGCCTTGGGTTCCTGCCGCTTGCGGCAGAGGAGGCGGCGCTCGAGCACATTGCCCGGATGGCCGGCGGAGATATTCGCCGGGCGCTCAATGCGCTTGAGCTCGCGGCGGTGACGACGGGCGCGGATGCGGATGGCACGATCCGCATCACGCTTGAGGTCGCCGAGGAATCGATTCGGCGACCGACTGTGAAGGCGGACGAGTCGACGCAGTACGACGTCTTGTCCGCCTTTCACAAGAGCGTGCGCGGCTCCAGCGACGCCGCTCTGTACTGGTTCCTCCATGCCGTCGAGAATCTCGGCATGGACCCGATGGTGTTCCTGCGGCGGCTGATCGTGGCCTGCAGCGAGGACATTGGCCTGGCCAATCCCCAGGCCATGGTGCAAGCGGTGACGGCCATGGACGCCTACCACAAGATCGGCTGGCCGGAGGCCAAATATAACATCGCGCAGGCGATCCTGTTCGCCGTCGAGAGTCCGAAGTCGAACTCGACCGCTATGGCCATCGCACGCGTGATGACCTCCTTCGAACGGGCGAAGTCACCAGAGGTACCACTGCATCTCCGCGATGCGCATTACAAGGGAGCTGCCCAGCTTGGTCATGTGGGTTACAAATACCCGCATAATTATCCAGGCCACTATGTCGCTCAGCAGTATTTGCCTGATTCCATACGTGATGAAATATTTTTTGAGGCTGATGGGCAGGGCATGGAAGAAAAGATGAAACAGAACCAACAGCTGCGCAGACGTGAGGGACTTAAATGAGTAGGTTGTTGGTTGGGAGTAGGATGTTTGTAGGGAGACTATTCGGATAATGGTTGTTTGTTGAATACTCGTCTCCCTTGTAGATTAGAAACTGAGAGCAGGCAGAGAGAAATAAGCAGGAAAACCCGGGTTAAATCGGCAGTTCCGAGCTAGTTGAGAGAAATAAACAGGAAAACCCGGTTTAAATCGGCAGTACTGAGCTAGTTGAGAGAAATAAGCAGGAAAACTCGGGTTAAATCGGCGGTACTGAGCTAGTTGAGAGAAATAAGCAGGAAAACTCGGGTTAAATCGGACGTTCCGAGCTAGTTGAATGAAATTAAGCCGGAAACCCGGGTTAAATCGAACGCTGGGGAAGCAGAGTAAAGTCAGTGTGATAACCAGGAGCTTGATGTACTCGGTTGCTCCCACGATGCAATGGGAAAAAGCACAGCATTCTCACAATTATGGCAGCATATCAAGAAATTGCTTGGCTGCAGATGAGAGTGGGACGTCACGCAGAGTAATGAGACCAACACGGCGCGGTGGGATCGGGGGATCGAGCAGCACTTCCCGCAATACGCCGCTCTGCAGCTCATCATCGATGAAATTGCGAATTACACAGGCAACGCCGAGTCCGATGCGTGCGAATTGGACGAGCAGCTCTATGCTGCCCAGCTCAATCTCGGGATTCAACGTGACGCCTTGTTTCTGCGCGAATTGGTCGATATAACTTCGCGTGCCGCTCGCTCTCTCCAGCATTAGCAGAGGGTAAGATTGGAGCTCTTGTACAGTCAGAGGCGAGGCAGGCAAATCCACGAAGGAAGGGCCGCTCACAAAGCAGTCCTGCAGCTCCATGCTCTCGCGAACCTCAAACATTCGATCCTCCACTTTAAGCGGTAGGTTAACGACACCGAAGTCTATTCGGCCCTCTTTTAGAAGAATTAATGTCTCCTGGGTAGTACGGTTAGTCACCTGAAACCGGATGGATGGATATTGATTGTGAAATTGCTCCAGATACGGCAGCAGGAAATAGCGACATAAAGTATCGCCGGCTCCAATACGAATCTCGCCTTCCTGCAGTAAATGGATCTCAGCGAGTTTCTTCTCCCCGGCCTCAATCAGATGATAAGCCTGTGAAATATAACGGTATAACACTTCTCCCTCCGATGTAAGCTTTACCCCCTTGGGTGTACGTAAAAAAAGCGGTCCCCCCAGCTTAGTCTCCAGTTGCTTGATAGCGTGGCTTATTGCAGGTTGTGTGATGAATAGCTCTGCTGCAGCTTTTGTGAAGCTCCCCACTCGAGCAGTTACGTAAAAAACTCTGTAGCTCTCCAAATTATCGATCATGGTATAAACCTCATTTATATAGATTATCAAAAGGATTCATTTTATTTATGTGAATATAATTATTATAATGGGAATTGTAAGAATAGTTCAAGTTTGGAAAGGGGTATCAGCACATGCCAGTTACGGCGATTGTGGGAGCGAATTGGGGAGACGAAGGAAAAGGCAAGATGACGGATGTATTGGCCGGAGGGGCACAGGTTGTAGTCCGTTACCAAGGCGGCAGCAATGCCGGACATACGATCATTAACGAATATGGCAAATTTGCCTTGCATTTATTGCCTTCGGGCGTATTTGCTCCTGGTGTTATTAATGTGATAGGTCCTGGGGTAGCGTTTCATCCTGGAGATTTCCTTAAGGAATTGGGCCAGTTACTTGACAAAGGAGTGCCGGCTCCACAGATTCGCATCTCAGATCGGGCTCAGCTTGTGCTTCCTTATCATAGATTATTCGACGCATTGGAGGAGGAGCGCCTTGGTGCTAGGCAATTCGGCTCTACCAAAACGGGAATTGCTCCTTTTTATTCCGACAAATATTTGAAAATTGGGGTGCAAATTGCTGATTTGTATAATGAGCAGCGCTTGCGTGAGCGGTTGGAGACTGCTCTTGAGGCCAAAAACGTGCTGCTGCAGCATCTTTATAACAAGTCGCCTCTCACAGCGGATGAGCTCATTGGTCAATTGCTGCAGGATGGGGAGAAAATCGCTCCATATGTGTGCGATACAGGCAAGCTGATGCGCGATGCACTGACCCGCGGGGAGCTCATTCTCGCGGAAGGTCAGCTTGGCGCACTGCGCGATCCCGATCACGGGATATACCCGTTCTCGACATCTTCATCGACGCTCGCCGGCTTCGCCACCGTGGGCGCCGGGCTGCCTCCTGCGGCGATCACGCGCATCGTCGCGGTGACGAAGGCCTATTCCAGCTGCGTAGGCGC
>JARBUQ010000342.1 GCA_029239545.1 Paenibacillus sp. | reverse complement strand
GATCTCTGGAGTAATCTACTCCAAAGGTCTAAACTTTTGAATCAGTATTTGACTGGTACGGTCAATTACCAAGACGATGCGGACACAGGTTCCGACTATTAGGCCTGAATGCTCACGAAAAACCGCCTATTTGCAGGATAACGGATCACTGTGTCCGCGCAAACTCGCTAAGTGTGCTCTTAGACGAATATAACGGATTTGCTGTCCGCTTAGTCGACCTCGACCCTAACTTAAAATATACTTAAATCATAACGATCCGACAGCAGCTTCAACAAATGCACACCAGCCAGGCTGTTCCCTTTGGTGTTAAGAGCTGGGCCGACAATTCCGATTCCTGCTTGACCGGGCACAACCGCGAGAATGCCTCCCGACACGCCGCTTTTGGCAGGCACCCCTACACGAATGGAGAACTCGCCGGATTCATTATACATGCCGCATGTAATCATGAACGATTTGGCTATTTGCACGTAACGCCGCGGCATAAGCTCCAGCCCGCTTACAGGATCACGTCCATTATTAGCTAATACGGAGGCCATACGCGCAATATGACGACAGTTCACTTCTATGGAGCAATGGCGAAAATACACCTCTAATGTAGGCTCGACGTCATCGTCCAACACTTCATTATCCTTTAAAAAATAAGCAAGAGAGCGGTTACGATTCGCAGTAAGCGATTCCGAGCGGCATACCTCTTCGTTCACACCAATAGAAGCATCCCCGGCAAGTTCGCGGATGAACGACAGAATACGATCCGCTTTCTCGGTAGGGCTGCTTCCTCTAATAAGGGATGAAATTACGATGGCACCAGCGTTAATGAGTGGATTAAAAGGTTTGCCCGGCTCGACCAGCTCCAGCTTCAGCATCGAATTGAAGTCATCGCCAGTTGGCTCCATGCCGACTTTTTCGAATACTGCACTTTCGCCGCGATCCATTAAGGCTAACAGCAGTGTGAATACTTTGGAGATGCTTTGCATCGTATAAGGCATTGCCGCTTCTCCAGCTTCGAATGTCCTTCCGTCCAAAGTCTGAATCGTAATGCCAAGCGCGTGGGCCGGAATGTTTCTCAGCTCGGGAATATAGCTGGCTACAGCGCCCAGATTGGACATGCTGCGACTCTGCTCTACCCATTCGGCGAGATGCTCGGTCAGGTCAGGGAAATCAGTGAGCATAAGAATACTCCTCGTTTCAATTAGGTGTTTACCCCATTATAAACGATATCCTTATCTCCTTGTAACCAGCCGAAGATGAATTCCATTACTTTTTCCATATTGGATACATTGTTCTCGTCCTTGCTTTTGCTGCAAAAATAATGCGGATGTCCACCCCGGATAGGGAGCCTTACCCTTACTTTGGCCGGATGAAACCAGTGGAAGGCTGAACGCGATATCCAATCCCCCCATCGCCCCCCATGCTCAATGGCAAGCACCTTATCCTGGCAGCTCGCACATATCGGAATTTCCGGTGCTCCCACCATAAACACTCGCATGATCGGATACCCGCTATCATTAAGCAATTGAGCCGCTTTATAAGAAGCGATTCCCCCTCCGCTATGACCGATCAGCACGATGTCACCGTCTTCCTTGGGATCATAGAATTGTTGGATGTCATTGTACAAGGCTTGCCCGCCGACCGTATTGGACGCTTGCCTATAAATGTCCAGACCTACCGTTACCGCTTGCTTGGCCACAAAACGGATTTGTCGGGATGCAGGTATTTCATCTATGGTCCCATAAGGATAAAAGCAGTTAGTCCGCACCGAGCTCATTCCGTCCTTCATGCACCGCTGCTCCACGTGCTGCATAGCATCCCGGAACATGTCGTTTCTTCGATGTACGCTGATACCAGCCGCGAAATATACAGATACAGGTGTGTTCGGTGTACGCATCAGCCAACCACTCCTCCGTGTTGTGAAACCTGTTGTGACCTTAGTATGCCCGGTTTTGTCCTGCTCATTTATATTAGAATAAGAAAAACCGCTGCTCCAAAAAACAATGGAATAGCGGCCGTAATAAGAAAACATGAATCATTATATTCGAAGCTGTTACTTGCTTTTTCTTCTTCTTTCCATCCACAAAGTAAATACCCATACCAGGCAGGCTAAGATGTATAAAGGAATGACGATCACAAGCAAGGTCGCAAAATCGGCCAAGTCCTCCCAGCCATCCGAGTTTCGCCAAGTGGAATACAAATAAGCTGCGCATCCCAAAATATAAATGGAAAATGCTGCATAACGGCGCCAATATAGAGCCATTACGGGGAAAAACAATAAAATAATCCACAGAATAACACTGCTAATGTTCATGTGGTCATCCGCCTCTTTCGCGTTATAGCTTGATTGTATAATACGATATGGCTGGACGTTCAGCAATAGGGCAAGTACAATAACAGGAGTGATACAATCTTTGTAACTGGAGAGGGAAGGGGAACAGCGGATTATGTTGAAGGAGTTCAAAGAATTTGCAATGAAGGGTAATATGGTTGATCTGGCGATTGGTGTCATTATCGGGGGGGCTTTTGGCAAAGTTGTAAGCTCAATTGTAAGTGATCTGGTTATGCCTCTGCTTGGACTTTTACTCGGGAAGGTGAATTTCGCCAATCTGTTTATCAGCTTGAATGGCAAGTCTTACAAAACTTTGGAATTAGCTAAGGCGGATAATGCTCCAACATTGACTTACGGGCTGTTTTTGAATACATTGCTCGATTTCTTAATTATCGCTTTTGTGATCTTCATTGTTGTCAAGCAGTTGAATCGTTTGCGCCGCAAGAAGGAAGAGCCTGTGGTGAAGCCGTCAACCAAGACATGCCCGGAGTGCATATCTGACATTCCTATCGCAGCAACACGCTGCAAATTCTGTACCTGTGTAGTTGATGATCGACAAGCCCCGGCAACAGATCGTTATATGTAAAGCGTATGCTTTGCAGCTCTTACGGCTTAAAAGATAGAACAAGCAATTCGTAGCCAAAATGTTCATCTTTGCAATGTATTCTTCATGTTCAGGATTTACGCTTTGTGATTACATAGAAGCTGTGATGTTGTGAGGTCCAATCAGGCAACATAATAACTAATTATGTCTTTAGGAGGCTGTTCATCAATGGCGAAATTAAGAATCGGCATCATCGGAACCGGCGGTATTGCAAATGGTAAGCATATGCCAAGTTTACAGAAGCTTGATCAAGTAGAAATGGTGGCTTTCTGCGATATCGTGGAAGAGCGTGCTGTTAAGGCAGCTAATGAATACGGTTCAGAAGGTGCTAAAGTATATACGGATTATCGCGAATTGCTTAAAGACGGCTCCATAGATGTTATTCATGTGTGTACACCGAACTATAACCATGCGGAAATCTCCGTTGCTGCTATGGAAGCAGGCAAACATGTAATGAGTGAGAAGCCGATGGCGATTACTTCTGCAGAAGCTCGCAGCATGGTAGACGCGTCCAAGCGCACAGGTAAAAAGCTGACAGTGGGTTATAACAACCGTTTCCGCCCAGACAGCCAGCACTTGAAGAAAGTGTGCGAGGCCGGTCAATTGGGTGAGATTTATTATGCCAAAGCGCATGCGATCCGTCGTCGCGCAGTTCCAACATGGGGTGTATTCCTGGATGAAGAGAAGCAAGGCGGAGGACCGCTTATCGATATCGGTACCCATGCGCTCGACTTGACGCTATGGATGATGGACAATTACAAGCCTGTAAGTGTAACTGGATCAGTTTATCATAAGCTCGGCAGCCGCCCGAATTCTGCTAATGCCTGGGGTCCCTGGGATCCGGAGAAATTTACAGTAGAAGATTCAGCATTTGGATATATTAAGATGGAGAACGGCGCAACGATTGTCCTTGAATCCAGCTGGGCGTTGAATACATTGGATGTGAAGGAAGCTAAGACTACATTGTGCGGAACAGACGGCGGAGCAGACATGGAAGACGGTCTGAGATTGAACGGGGAATCGTTCAGCCGGATGTACGAGCAGGAAGTAAACCTCAAAGCAGGCGGAGTTGCCTTCTTCAGCGGTTCTGCCGAAAGTGCTTCCGATCTCGAAATGCATTTGTGGGTTCAAGCTATCTTGAATGACACGGAGCCGGTTGTTAAGGCTGAACAAGCCTTGGTGGTAACTGAAATTCTGGAAGCCATCTATGAGTCAGCCAAAACAGGCAAAACCGTATACCTCAACGCATAAGCAGGAGTAAAATATATAAAAGGCGGTGCCGTTCGTATGAAGCTAGGCGTTTTTGCTGTATTGTTTGCTGACCGTCCATTGGAAGAGGCATTGGACCTGATTGTATCCAAAGGGCTGCAGGCCGTAGAGATCGGTACGGGAAACTACCCAGGCAACACGCATTGCAATCCTGATGTACTGCTTCAGGATGATGCCAAGCTGCAGGCGTTCAAGCATGCCGTGGAATCCCGCGGCTTGATCATCAGTGCTCTGAGCTGCCATGGGAATGCTCTGCACCCACAGAAAGCGATCGCCAAAGACTTTCATGATACTTTTGTTAAGACGGTGGATCTCGCAGAGCGTCTTGGAGTTCCGGTAGTTAATACATTCTCCGGCTGTCCAGGCGACCACGAGGACGCTAAGTATCCGAACTGGCCGGTTGCTCCATGGCCTAACGACTATCAGGAAATCCTCAAATGGCAGTGGGAGGAGAAAGTAATTCCTTACTGGACCGAATGGGGCAAATATGCGTCAGACCGCAATGTGAAGATCGGACTTGAGCTGCATGGCGGCTTCTCCGTTCATACTCCCGGGAATATGCTGCGTCTTCGCGAGGCGGCTGGTGAAGTAATTGGAGCTAATCTTGATCCGAGCCATATGTGGTGGCAGGGGATTGACCCGGTTCAGGCCATTCAGATTCTTGGACGAGCTGGAGCGATTCATCACTTCCATGCCAAGGATACTTCAATCGATACGAATAATGTGAACAAACACGGTGTTACCGATATGCAATCCTACACCCTGATGCTTGACCGTGCCTGGCAGTTCCGTACGGTCGGTTATGGGCACGACATGAAGGTGTGGGCTGATATTATGAGCGCGCTTCGTTTGGTCGGATATGACTATGTGGTAAGCATCGAGCACGAGGATGGCATGATGTCTGTTGAGGAAGGCTTCTCGAAGGCGGTCAGCAACCTCCAGCAGGTGTTGATTACAGAACCGGTTGGCCAAATGTGGTGGGTCTAGGATAGAGCAGCTTCGCGAACACGATAGAATAAAAGAATCGCCGCTTGGAGGGACCTTCCCTTTGAGCGGCGATTCTATTATATTCAATTCTGCTCCTCGCTGTCCGAGAGCCTGTAAGCCTTGGGAGACATACCATAACGTGCCCGAAACATGCGATAGAAGTAGGTATAACTATTGAAGCCTGAAGCCTCGGCGATTTGCTCGAGTGACATTTTGCTGAACAAGATACGCTCTCTGGCGATAGAAAGACGAATTTGCAGCGTATATTGCATGATCGACTGGCCGAATATAGACTTGAACAAATGAACGGATCTCGATACACTTAAGCCTACATGATTCGCCACGTCATCCAGCTTCAGGGGGGACAGCGCATGCTCTTCGATATAACTTTTCATCTGAACCGCCAGGAATGATTTGCCCTTCACAGAGTAAAAGCTTTGCTCGGACATAATCCGCTCGATGCTCAGACAAAGAATACGCAGATAGTAATCGGCAATTTCCTTAAATCTTCCCC
>JARBUQ010000341.1 GCA_029239545.1 Paenibacillus sp. | reverse complement strand
AAGTATTCGACAAAATTCAAAGCATGATTAAGGACAACACGATGAACGCAAGTTCAAGCTCGGTTCATGTGGATCCCTCCGGTACGATCATGTAGAAAGCCACACAAAGCGAGTAACAACAAAAGACCTGACCGGGATACAAGACCGGTCAGGTCTTTGTTACTCTGCATTTGTTTATTTCTGAATACGATCGTACAGAAAATCAACAATGTGCACGGCTTCCATACGATCTGACATTTGCTCACGTTCAATTCCAACCTTCATCTGCAGCAAGCAGCCTGGATTGCTCGTAATCAAGTAATGGGCATTCGTATCCTTCACATGCTCCATCTTATGTTCAAGAATATCATTGGACATATCCTGCTGAACGATATTATAGATGCCCGCTGATCCACAGCATCGCTCAGCACCTTTAAGCTCCACGAAGCGCACATCCGCAACCCGATCCATCAAGTTCCTTGGAGCGTTGCCGGAACGCATAACATTACGCAAATGGCAAGAATCCTGATACGTTATCGTAACCTGTTCCTTCTCCGCCTTATCCTGAGCATTGGCTGCAAAGGCTGGCAAGCGGCCTTTCTCGAGCAGGATCAAGGAAATATCCTTCACGCGAGTTGCGAACCACTCGGCGTCCTGCGCATATTCAGGGTCGTCGTGAAGCAGGTGGTCATATTCTACCAATAGCGCACCACATCCGCCTGCGTTCGAAATAATATAGTCGACATTAGCTTCGCGGAATGCGCGAACGTTGCGTTTGGCCAGATTGCGCGCTTCATTCGTTTCTCCGGAATGCGCATGCAGAGCTCCACAGCAGTTCTGTGTTTCCGGGATAACTACATCGAAGCCAGCCTCAGACAGCAGCTGTACGGTTTTACGATTCGTTTCGGTAAACAATACATCCATCAGACAGCCTCGGAACATCCCGACTCGAGCAACAGGCTTGCCGCCCTTGGCTGGTACGAACGTACCGAAGGTTTCGACAATGCCTTTGCCTGAAGCGTCAGGCATAATTTTCTCCATATCCCTCATATTCTTGGGGAATAGCTTCATCATGCCAGAGCCGCGCACAACTGTACGAAGGCCTGACTTCTGATAAAGCTTCAGCCCGCGCCCAAGAAGCTTCATCCGGCCTTGATAAGGGAATACCCGCTTGAACATCACGTTGCGAACACCCTTGACCCACCAGCGGTGCTCTTCGTGCTCCTCCAGGGCGTCGCGAGTTTGTTCGAGCAAATGTCCGTACTTCACATCGGCCGGACATACCGGCTCGCATGCACGACAGCCGAGACACAAGTCCATTTGCTCCCGGAACGATTGATCGGGCTCCATAATATCATCGACAACGGCTTTCATCAGGGCAATCCGGCCGCGGGGAGAGGCGGCTTCGAGTCCGGTCTCCACGAAGGTAGGACAAGCAGCCTGGCAGAACCCGCAGCGCATGCAGTTTGTAAGCTGATCGTAATCAAGCGTCGCCTTCATGCGGTCGGTTAGTTGAACGTTACTCATGATGCACCACCACCCTTTTACGAGACTCTTTCGGGAATATTTTACCCGGGTTCATAATGTTGTTCGGATCGAAAACCCGCTTAATGCCTTTCATAATCTCAACCCCCACAGGGCCAACCTTCCATTCCAAGTAAGGTGCTTTCACCATTCCGACACCGTGCTCTCCGGTTATCGTTCCGCCGAGAGCAATAGCAGCCTCGAATATTTCTTCAAAAGCAAGCTCGACGCGATGAATCTCTTCTTTGTCCCGGGCATCAGTCGTACATGTAGGATGGAGGTTGCCGTCTCCTGCATGCCCGAATGTACAGATCTGAATATTATATTTCTTGGCAATCCGGTTAATTTCAATGACCATATCGGCAATCTTGGAGCGGGGAACAGTAGCATCCTCAAGAATCGTTGTAGGGCGAATACGAGCCAGTGTGGACAGAGCGCTCCGACGGGCCAGCATAAGCTTCTCGGCTTCAGCCGCATTTGCTGCCATCTTAACCTCAACTGCGCCTTGTTCCGTGCATATCCTTACGATTTCGTTAATATCTCTCTCTACTACAGCCTCGTCCAGTCCATCCTGCTCAATAAGCAGGATGGCATCCATGTCCATAGGAAGACCGATCTTGTTAAAGCCTTCGACCACTTGAATCGTAGGGTTATCCAGAAACTCAAGCGTTGCAGGTGTAATCTTGTTAGTCCCTACGATGCTGGACACTGTGCGCGCAGCTGCATAAATATCTTTGTACATGGCAATCATCGTTTTCTTATATTTGGGAGCGGGTATGAGCTTGACCGTAGCTTCCGTTACGATAGCCAGTGTTCCTTCGGAACCGACAAGCAGCTTCGTCAGGTCATAACCGGCAACATCCTTGTACAGCTTCCCCCCTGTGCGGATGATTTCACCCGATGGCAGCACCGCTTCCAGCCCAATTACGTAGTCCTTTGTTGTACCATACTTTAGTCCGCGAAGTCCGCCAGCGCACTCCATGATATTACCGCCCAGTGTGGAGATAACCATGCTGCTTGGATCAGGCGGATAGAACAGTCCCAGCTTTTCGACCTCCAGATGGAAGGTTTTCGTATTGAGTCCGGTTTGAAATGTAGCCGTAAGGTTATCGGTATCGATCTCCAACAGCTTGTTCATGCGAGTCATGACCATCACAAGGCCGCCTTCAGTCGGTACCGTGCCTCCGCACAGGTTGCTGCCTGCTCCGCGCCCCACGATGGGAATGCGATGTTCATTGGCAGTCCTCAGAATAGCCGCTACCTGTTCCGTGTTCGCAGGATAGATAACCCCATCCGGCATAGCCTGCAGCATGGGAGTTGCATCATAAGAATGGGTAACGAGCGCTTCCATATCATCTTTGAAATGAGAAGAGCCGACGATGTCGAACAGCTTCTGTCTAACCGATTGTTCCAGCATGTGGGGAATACCTCCGATAAAGTATATTCATTAAGTTTTATTAAATTAGTCAGGTCATCTGATGACTTTTACATTATTATAGCTTACTATAAAATAAGTGTATAGTCGTTTTGTCAGACAAATTTAGAAACGGGTGGTCGTTCATGACATTTAAGCAAGTAAAACCGCAAAAAGGGAACGAGCTGGTCATGGAGCAGATCAAGCGGCAAATTCTCGAAGGTGATATCATCCCTGGGGCAAAGCTGGCATCCGTTGTTGATTTGGCTGTTTCATTCGGTGTTGGACGCTCTACCATCCGGGAAGCATTAAGTGCTCTCAGAGCAATGGGCTTCGTCGATATTCGGCAGGGAGGCGGTACTTACGTAGTCGAGAGCTTACCTGTCGGTAATGCCGCTAACGGAAGCGGGGTGGATTCGGATGCTATTTTTGAACGGGCGGAGTCCTTGCAGGAGCTGCTGGAGGTTCGCAAAATATTAGAGACAGGCTGTGCAGCCGCTGCTGCCAAACATCGTACAGAGCAAGATCTCGAGCAGCTGGATGAAATTATAGCTATTATGCGGCTTCACCTGACTGATGAGTTGATCGGAGAAGAAGCCGATGTTAAGTTCCATCTGCAGTTGGCTGCTGCTGCACACAATACGCTGCTCCAGCAATTGATGGAGTCTGTGTCAGGGAGGCTGCATGACAGCATGAAGCAAACCCGGAGATTGTGGTTTTATGGAGAACAGGAAGAAGCGGAGAGGCTGCTGCAGGAGCACTCGAATATAGTGGAAGCGATTCGGAATCGAGATGAGCTGGCTGCGTTCGACACTATGAAGCAGCATCTGCTGAAGGTAGAGAATGTGCTGCAGACTGCATTGGCAGGTAAGCAGAGGTAGCTGCTGCCTTTTGGGCGATGATCTGTTGATATGTCCGTTGACAAGGGATTTCTGCTATATTAAGATGTACATAATCCAACTGAAAAGGGGAAGTTTTGATGACCGGGGTAGTTCTTAACTAATCAATTTCATATTGTACTCCAGAATAAGCTTATTAGATGAGTAAAGCCGAATGTTTCGAATACGTCGGTTCTATTTTCTATATCTTGTTAGGGATGCATGAAATGATCGTTAAGAACAGCGGGAATCAAGCTTCAGAGGACCCTCCTCCGGAAGAAGAACCGTGCTCTTGCAGCACGTTTTTTTGTTTTTACAGGAGAGGTCTATCTATGCGAAGATGAACGATTGTTGTTCATCTTCTTTTTGTTGTACCCGGATAAGTTAACTCATAGAACAAGGAGGCTCACGAAGAAGATGGGCGGAGCATTGCATGTTAATCAGTTAGAGTTTGATAAGGTAAAGGAAAGGCTGCGGGAATTCGCCATATCTGCGCCAGGACGTGGATTAATCGATCAATTAGTCCCTGTTGCAGATCAGCGTCGAATCGGGATGTGGCTTGCCGAAGCGGAGGAGGCCTGTGCCATCTTGAAGCAAGGGGCGAGTGTACCGATTCCGTCGATGGAAGGCATGGATTCGATGCTGGAGCTGCTCGGTAAGGGTTATTTGCTTCAGGCGGAAGATTTGGCCCTGCTGGGGAGATTCATTGAGTCAGGCTGGCAAATGAAACGGTACATGAAAATCAAGGAGCAGCTGGCTCCTGGAGTCAGCTCCTATGCTCTCTCGCTCTACGAGATGAAGGAGCTGCACAAGGAGATCGAGAGATGCATTCGTCATGGGAGGGTGACGGATCAAGCAAGCAGCGAGTTGTTCAAAATTCGCAAACAGATGGCTATTATTGAGGACCGCATGCGCAAAAAGCTGGATAGTATCGTCAGCAAATATCGTTCCATTTTGCAAGAGGCAGTCGTCAGTATGCGCAATGACCGCTATGTGCTTCCCGTTAAACGGGAATTTCGCAAGCAGATAGCCGGTTCAGTTCTGGACGAATCTTCGAGCGGTCAGACGGTGTTCGTAGAGCCAGCCGACATTGCTCATTTGCAGCTTGCTCTCAGAGAGCACAGTGCCGATGAGGCGAGGGAAGAGGCCAAGGTTTTGGGGTCACTTACGGAGCTGGCTGAGCAGCACAGCATGGAGTTATCCGTCAATTATGAGACTTTGGCAGCCTATGACTTTCTTTTTGCCAAAGCGAAATATGGGTACTCCCTCAATGCCCGTAAGGTGGCGCTCAATAAATCAGGCGTCATTCATATTAACGGAGGAAGACATCCCATGCTTGGCGGGTCCTCCGTACCTCTCGATTTTCACATCGGCCAGGGATACAATGCACTGCTGATTACGGGTCCGAATACAGGCGGCAAGACGGTAAGCTTGAAGACGATTGGTTTGTTAACGCTGATGGTCCAGGCAGGACTGCTTGTTCCAGTCGAGGAAGGCAGTGAATTCGCTATCTATACGAATGTGGCCGCTGATATTGGAGACGGACAGAGCATAGAACAATCACTGAGCACGTTCTCTGCTCACATTCGCAGCTTGAAGCAAATTTTGGACGAAGCCGATTCGCAAACTTTGGTGCTTCTCGATGAGTTGGCAGCAGGAACGGACCCGGGTGAAGGAGTGGGCTTGTCCATTGCTGTTCTCGAGGAATTGCAGCGCAGAAAGTGCACCATAGTAGCGACTACACATTTCAATGAGATTAAGCGATTCGCCGAACGGACGACAGGGTTCCGGAATGCCAGAATGGAATTCGACCAAGATTCATTGCGGCCTCTCTACAAGCTTAGAATGGGGGAGGCGGGGAGCAGCTATGCATTCGACATTGCCTATAAGCTTGGTATAAATGCTGCTATTAT
>JARBUQ010000340.1 GCA_029239545.1 Paenibacillus sp. | reverse complement strand
ATGGTAGCTCCAGGCTGCAGCCTGCCATCCTTCTCGGCTTGTGCAATCAAGTTAAAAGCCGCACGATCTTTCACACTGCGGCTTGGGTTGAAATATTCAAGCTTTACAACTACTTCCGCATCAAGCTCACCGACCAATCGGTTCAGCCTGACTGCAGGCGTGTCCCCGATCAGCTCCGTTACGTCGTTCACCATTCTACGATTCATTAGACTGACCTCTCCTATCTTTCCCATGAAGTAATGCTTATATTATATCATAGGTGCAGGACGTTTACCTCTGTAAGGTTATCGGAATTCACCCCATTGGCTTGGGTACCAGCTGATTTCTCATGAACCACCAAGCTAATAAGGGAGAGCTCCCAATACCAAGAAGCAGCCAATTCAACGCCTGAGGGGAGGAGCTGGTGAGAGAAATAACCAAGATGAACGTCAATGTTCCGAGCATTCTTCCTATATTTAACCCGGCTTCCCGCATAACGACATATTCAACCCTTTGACTGGCGCTCTGCTCATCCCGTCCAATAATATCAAAAACAGACGAGGTCATCGGAATTGTATACAACGGCATGAATAGAGCAATGCCTATACCGAACAGAAGCAATGTAGTGTAGCTTACAGACCAGAAAAAAGGCATTATTACAGCGATCATCACAGTGACACCGATCAGCATGCTCCATTTGCGTGAACCTGGCTTCATTAGCCGCCCAACGAAGAAAAAACTGACGAGAGCTACTGCTGAAGTAATAAGCGAGAAATTTCCTATATCCATCTCATTCTGGGTCGCCATATAGATCATAATTCCAATGATAAAGCCGAATACACCCTCCCTGATGCCTTGTGCTATAAGGGCAACGAATACGCTGCGCCAGGGGCCATCATTGTGCTTGAGCACCCGGTAAGCTAACAGCCAATCATAATTTCCTTCAACCTTGCGTTTCTTCAGAAAAAAACTTACAATAACCCCCAGTACAAAGATGCCCAAGGACACGGCAAAAATCCAACGGTATCCGATTGTACCAGGCAGCCTGGTTATTACAATTCCTGATATCCAGGGTGCAATCATTCCTGCTCCTGAGCCCAGCAAGCCTGCCCAACCATTGAAACGATCCCGATTGTCGCGGTCTGTAATTTCGAAATAAACGACGTTAAAAGCCAGCCAGAACAACCCGGCCGATAAACCTTGAACAAAACCCAATAGAAGGATCCAGTCCGCAGCAGATTTCTCCAGAAACAAGACGAGCAAGTAGAAGACGGCAGACAAGGCTACGCCAAGCCGCAAAGTATTCATTTTGTTGCCTTCCTTCACCCATTTGCCCGATAACCAAAAAGTAATAGCCATAGTAACCTGATGGTAGAAAGCGAACCAGCCAATTAACGCGAAATCGTTTTTCACTTTCCAAATATAAACATTTACGAACGTACCTGACAAAGCATTAGCCGCTCCGAACAATCCAATTACTAAAAGCAGCAGCCATGCTTGTCGGTTCAGCTTTGCTTTTGGCATTCCGCTCTTCCCATCGCCTCCGTCACGTGCACGAAGCCCCCACTGAGGTAATAATCTTTCTTTCGTATGCATGAAGTTCACCTATCTTCTGTATCAGATTGCCAAGATGACTTCTTATAACGTTCCCCACTGTCACTGAAACATGAACCCTAATTTTTACCATATAAAGAAAAACGCCTTGCGGGACAACCCAGCAGCATAAGTGGACAGAGCTTCCGCTATTTGCGCTAAAATCACTGATAGTATGATTTCGCGGACACACGTTCTGCTATGTGCGTGAAAATCTACCTATTATCCGGTTTTTTACCAGAGGGACGGAACGTGTGTCCGGCAAAACGACAATTTGCCATCTTAAAGCTCCTATAAAGGATCTCCTGTCCTCCAAATGATTTCACAGCACTCTCACGCTACCCCACCTATCTTTTACTTGACCCGCCACGACTTCGCGCACGTAACCTCCTAAGAAAAATCTGACTGGAAGTTCACTGGTCAGGCAGGCTCCGAGCTTATGCTTACGATGTAGTTTTGTTCGAAAACTTTCGGCTGTTGTCCTTGGGTTCCTTTGATTATTATTTTTTAGAGGTTGGAACCCAAAGACAAAGGCGAACACTTCGTTTCTCCGCTCCACCTTCCTGCCCTTTTTGTTCGACTTGGATTAGAGTGTTACGTTCTCCTTGCGCTCTGCATCCGCTTGGTCGTGATGTACATCTTCTATCCTAGATGCATACCCCTGCACTCCTTTGTCTTACTCCGGGTACCTTTCTCACCCACAGCTTTCACAACCGAACTTCGGCGGTACACTGGGATCTCCTCAGGCGATCCTCCGCAGCTCCCACCCGACCTGCTTGTCGCACCCGGATATCCGGCCCTTTTCAACATTCCCCTTGTCTTAGTAAGGCAATCTTCGTTATTAACAAAGCTATCCTTACTAAATTTCTTAATTTGAAGTCTTATGCACCGGTTCGTTAACCCAAGTTATGTTATTAGCTAAGCTGCCTTAAACAATAGCATAAGGTGAGTTTACTATTTGTCGTTTGTCTCCTTTTGGAGCTTGGATTTGTGATATTTAGTTTGCTATTAGCTAAGTTTGCTTTACTGGCGAGCCCTCGCTATCCTCAAGGGGGCCAGACTCCCGGTGTCGGCAGTCTACGTTCAATTAATTGTCAAAAAGCAACTAATTTCGCTCCTTCCCCGGATCAACCGATTTTAATTGCAGAACCGCAACAAAATCCCGCTACACGACCCCCGAATCAACTCCCGTGCCTGTTTAACTGCTTTTCTGCAACTAATTCGGCCTCACTAGTCGGGTCAAATCGATTTAATTGCTTTTTTGCAGCTAATCTCCACCACCTCGACAAGGCACCGAACAAAGGAGAGTCCCCTTCGGTCCACCATCACCCCCCCTCAGAATCTTATACGCTAATAAGACCATAAAAAAATAACCGCCTTAATCGCATAGCGATAGGCGGTTATTCCAAGCTGAGGGTAACAGCTTAAGTATTCTTATTCAGCACGCTGTGTTAATTGCTTCACGAACTGTACTCTTGCAGGATCGGTCAGCTTCGTATCTACACGAAAGCAAGTCGGGCAGATGAAGGCATCTAGTGGAAGCTTGCCGTCCAGCAGAGGGTGATTCCATTCCTGCAACGAGACAGGCTGCTGCACAATCGTGCCGGTGGCAATCTGCCCGATATGAATCATCTCTTGCCCGCAGGCGATGCAGTCTGCAAGCACTTCCTGCCGATCCAGCAGAAGTCGTGATGCGGCCTCGTATGCAGACATCGTGTATAACTCGTCTCCCGAGGCGTCTGACACGGAAGGTCCAACATGTTCCTCTGCCTCTGCCTCAATCTCTTCCTCATCTTCACCCGTTAAAGGCACACTCCGATAATCGCCAAGGTCGTTCAGGCAGTGAGGGCATTGTTCCTCCGGTCCCAAATCTTCATCCCATACGATCTCGGTGTGGCACCAAGGACAAATTAAGGCCTCTTGTTCGTTCATGCGTCCAGCCTCCGCTATCCATTATTACATTAGATAATACACGCCAATCGCAAAAAACACAAAAGCCAGAAAAAATAAGATGCCCCACAAATATTTCACGTTAAATCACACTCGCTCCAATAACATAAGATATGGAAACCGAAAGAACCATCGATAACAAACCTACTGCCCGATTGTCCTTCTCAATTTCTTGATCGATCTTAAAGACAGGTGTAAGGAATTCAAATATAAAATACGTTATAAGCAGCAAGACGAAACCAAAGCTCGCCCAAATCAAGGAATGGAGAATCGTATCATTATTGAGAATGGCAAACCGAAAAATATTACAAATCCCAAAAATTTTACCGCCTAGCGCCATAGCAACCGATACGTTGCCTTTCTTGATCTCAGCCCAGTCATTGTAACGGGTTACAAATTCGAAAATAGCCAAGAATACGATCAACGCCAAAATTGCTACAGAGAAAAACGCTAATGTTTCCATATACGGGTTCGCCATTAATACATCCACTTCCTCAACCATCGAATTCAGCCGTCCCCTCTCAAATGGCTGAAGAGACTAGGAAAGCTAGCTTCCACAGTCTCTTGATCACCATTGTACCATATTCGGTTCGATGTTAAATCTTATTCTTCTCTGCTAATTTGGCTCGAAGGGCGGCCATCTCGTCCTCTACTCCACCAGTCTTGTCAAGCTGGGACAGCTCGTCATCCAGGGAACGGCTCGAGGAGCGAATATCGTTGCTTGCTTCGGCTTCCGCCTCTAGCTGCAGAACCTTCTCACTCATCCGATCGAAGCCTTTGGCTGCATTGTCAGTACCGAAGCCGGACATTGCCTGGTTGATATGCTTCTGTGCTTTGGCAGCTTCTGCACGGGCAACAAGCAGATCCTTCTTGGACTTCATCTTGTTGAATTCGTCCTTCATGTCATCCAATTGACCGCGTAATCTGTCCGCATTCGTCTTAGCAACTGCATGCTGATTCTTGAATTCGTCCAGACGAACCTGATGCTCTTTCTTATCTTGAAGAGCGCGACGGGCAAGATCTTCATTGCCTTGCTCCAACGCCTTAAGGGCTTGCTCTTCGCGACGGGATACAAGATCCTGTGCTTCCTCAGTTTGCTGCTTGAATTTCTTTTCTATTGCGATTTGTTTGGCTACAGCAGCTTCGGCTTCAAGAATATCTTCTTCCATATCCCGCAGAAACTGGTTGAGCATCTTGACGGGGTCTTCTGATTTGTCCAGCAAATCATTGATCGAAGCCATTGTTAAGTCACGCAATCTCTTGAAAATTCCCATTGTTTGTTGCCTCCCGTATTGAGTTTATGATTCATTTCGTGAGTCATCGTAAGTCTGGTTGTTCACCTGATTCGCAACGCGCGTCGTTGTTTTGGTTACATCCATTTCATACGCAAAACAAGTTCGACGGTTTCAAGGAACTTAATAAACTTCATTAAATTTCATATTACTCCAGCTCTACAATGGTAACTCCGACTCCTCCCTCGCCATAATTGCCAAGCCGGAAGCTCTTCACATGTTTATGTTTACGGAAGTATTCCGTCAATCCGGTCCGCAGAACCCCGGTCCCTTTACCATGAATAACGAATACTTGTCCAAGATTATTCAGGAAGCTCTCATCCAGGAAGCGGTCTGTCTCCACAATTGCCTCTTCCAGATTAGATCCGCGAAGATCAAGCTCTGTACGCACATTATCATCCCGTGTCCGCTTCACTGTAGCAGCAACCTGCTGCACTGGCTTAGTGGGCGAGGATTTGATGAGCTCCAATTGATCCCGCTTCACCTTCATCTTCATAATGCCAATCTGAACCATCGCTTCCTTGTCGTTCACAAGCTCCACAACATGACCCTTCTGGCCAAGATGGATAACCTTAACCTCATCTCCAGCTTCGACCTGCTCAGCCTTCCGCTTGGCTGCCACCTGCTGCTTATCGCGCAGCTCGGGCACCGCCTGATCGAGACGTCGTCTGGCTTCGATCAGCTTGTGCTCCTTCACGCCGCCGCGCTCCTCAAGCGCCAGCCTGCGCAGCTCGCGCACCACCTCGTCCGCCTCTGCTCGCGCCTTGGCGACTGCATCGCGCGCATCCTGCTCAGCGCGCGCCAAGAGCTTGTCGCGCTGCTCTCGGAATCGCTGCTGCTCATCCTCGAGCTGCTTGCGCAGCATGGCAGCCTCGCTGCGCAGCTGCTCGGCATT
>JARBUQ010000339.1 GCA_029239545.1 Paenibacillus sp. | reverse complement strand
CAAGAATAGGATAATCGCGCCCGGTCAGCTCCAGATACTCCTGACGAATGCGATCAAACACATGCTCCGCATTATACATAGCCATAGATTGCTGGTAGCAGTTGTTGATGTAATCCGGTTCATTCATATAAGGACCGACTGTGATCGGATTATTCCGATCCAGCGTATCCGGATAGCCGCGCTGAGGCTGTGGGCCAATGAAGGTCTGTACATCCGCCTTATGTGCGAACGTCTGCACCTTGCGCTTCTGATGAGAGGTGAAATAACCGTCAGAAGCAACCAGTACAGGCAGACGAACCTCAGCATCCTCTGCAAGCTTGATTGCCATAATATTCATATCATACACCGCCTGCGGATCTCTGCACATCAGAATCGGCCAGCCAGTGTTGAGCGCATAATACAGATCCGAGTGATCGCCATGAATGTTAAGCGGACCCGAAACGGAGCGGCATACCAAATTCATTACCATAGGGAAGCGTGTGCCGGATTGAACAGGCATTTGCTCCAGCATATACAAATAACCGTTGGCACTGGTAGCGTTGAATACGCGTCCACCAGCCGTTGAGGCCCCGAAGCAAACCCCAGCGGAACCATGCTCGCCGTCAGCCGGAATAAGGACGATATCATGCTGACCGTTCGCTTTCATTAGATCAAGGAATTGGGCAACCTCAGTTGAAGGTGAAATCGGGAAATACCCCATGACGTGATAATTAATCTGATGCGCAGCATAAGCGGCCATCTCATTACCGGATTCATAAACCATCCGCTGCTCAACTTTGCCTTGTTTCATCTCTTGTTTAATATCAATTGCCACTTCTCTCTACCTCCCCTATGTAAAACATGGTTATTATATTCAATTAACCGCCAGGTCGAAACGATGCGGTACGCGATTCTGATCTGCATAGCCATCTTCCTCGCGTTCACTTGACAACGCTTCAGTCGGACAAGCTTGTACGCATTTAAGGCAGCCCTTGCAATACTGATAATCAATTCCCTGCAGGAACATCTGAGGACGTCCCTTCTTATCGGCCAGTTCATCCCATACGAAGCAGAAATCCGGGCATACATTATCACAGGCCGCGCAATGAATGCACTTATCATCGTCAAAATGAGGCATCATTCCAGCACGAGAAATACTGATATCCTTCAATATACTATTCCCAGGGTTCGTAATGGTGCCGCCGATTGGCTGTGTCTCATACCCAAGCACAGGTGTATCATGACGCACGAAAGCCGGCATTTGCAGTCCTTCCGGTAATGTGTAGGTCTCGAATTGCACTTCGTGATAGCCCCGGTCAAACGTACGCAAAGCCGGCTGAACCGCCTGAGGGTATTTCTTCTCCAGCGATTTGCGGATTACACTCTTCATCGTCTCAGGATCAAGAAAATCACACTGCCGGAATAAGGCGCCCAGCATGGCCATATTCACCCGATTCTTCTCTTCCAGCGCAATTCCAATGGCATCCACTACCGCAATAGTACCGCCGATCATTTTAAACTTTTCTTTCAATTCCGCAGGTGTTTTGGTGGAGTTAACCAGGACAAGACTGTCTTCATAAATACCGCTGACAACGTTTACAGTTTTGGCAAGCGACTCATGAAAAATTCCTACTACATGGGGGCGTTCAACAGGTGAAGTATCGCGAATGTTAGTCTCAGGCTGACAAAACCGAATATGAGCTTTCACGGCAGAGCCCTTCTTCTCCGAACCATAGGAAGAAAAGCTGACACCATTCAAACCCGCCCCTACGACACCAGATTCAGCCAACATCTTACCGGCTAGATTGGCTCCAAGTCCTCCGATGGATTCCAGGCGAATTTCAAAGAATCCTAGGTCATTCACTTTAGGCAATGTGATCAATTCGGGCGACTCCTCTCAACTGTCCTTAATTGTGTCTAAAACTAAATCTATCATATCTTTATTACTTTTAATATACCTCTATTATACCTAAAGCTGATAAATAAATGGAATTTTACTTATAATTTCGAATTTTCTGAACTTAATGAGAAAGAGAATCATTTTCAGTGTATCTATCTACATTCCTGCCTCATCATCCAGACGAATCCATGTGTCAAAATGCCGTGTGCCTTCTAACAAATTAATAACTCGCGCTCCTCTTGGAAAACCGTCCTTGCCATAAGTATTAAAGCCGGTTGCCCGCCCGTAAGCTAGCCGAATTCCATAGAGCTCTCCTATAAAATCATTCAGATGGTCATGCCCGACAAAAGTCCCGCACACATCACCTTGTTCCACCAACGCACTGAAAAAACCTGAATTTACTTTGGCTGAGCATACATTCTCCATTTTGTTGCCCTCACAATGACCTTTTTCCCAAACTTCACGATACTCGGGGAGAGGAATATGGAAAAATGCAAGACCCGGAACCGGAGTTTCTGCCTCGCCGCGAATTCCACCGGAGGTTTGCTGCTTGAACCAAGCGATTTGATCGGTATGAATCCAGTCATAACCCCCTATTGCCTTAGGAGCATAACTGCCGGAATCAAGAAAAAACAGTCTGGCCGCGCTCCCACTCCCGCTTCCAGAGCTCATGATGTCTAGTACGAAATTCCCTACCCCGTTTATGTCATCCGGTCCGGATTCCGATAAGCATAGCGAATAAGAGGTCAGCACGTCCATCAGGCTTGAACGCGAGACACCAGCCTCAGAATCATGATTGCCGAATACAGCCGCCCACGGTACCCCACTTCGATCAACCGCTGCAACAGCATTCTTTAATGATTCAAGAGGTTCCTGACAAAAACCGCTATCAATCAAGTCCCCAGTGAATACAACCAGATCAGGCTTCTCAGCAAGCAAAACACGCTCCATAAGAGCTTCACAGCATAGATCTTCAGCCTCTCCATTACGCCAATGCACATCTGTGAACTGGACTATCTTAAACATATGGTTTTCTCCGAACCTTAGAATCGGTTTCATAATATATCGTCTCCTTGAGCAGTCAAATCAGGATATCTACCCTATTGTAAAATCGTTGCCCAAAAAAAGAAAGAGACTCACAAGGGTTTAGCCTGTGAATCTCTTATCCTTTTTATCAATTCTTATAGGAGGCGGCGGCTTCCTTGGCCCCGAAAGGGATTGGGAGCTTATCACCGTTCTTCTTATCCGACATCGCGGTTCCGGAATCGGTTAGAACTATGGTAGGGCGAATCAGAGCAGCGAGCTCAATCGTGTAGTCCAGCAATGCTTCGTACGCTTGATAGTAAGGGAATATATTCATTACAGCATCATCCGCCACACGCGGATCAAGTCTGCCTGTGTCCGGGCGGAAGGCTTTCTTGAGCAAACCCAATGGCACTCGTCTTCCCTCCAGCATCCGTTCTTGTGCACGAATCAAGATTCCGATTGCCCGGTTCAGACGCTCTCTCTCCCTATTACTCTGGTCAGCCTTTTGCAGCGCTTTGATCAAGTCTCGTATACGCTCAACCATTGTCTCATAAATCCGAAACTGACCGCCCTGCTCGGCTCCCGTTTTCTTGCCTAACCAACGATCTTCTCTGATCAGCTGTGAGATGGCCTGACCTTTCTCAATGTAGTCACGCACCTCATCGAGCTGATTGCGCATATCCGGCTTATACGGTGTCATTCTTCCATTCTCGAGGTCAATTCGGACATAATAGAGCAAAGTTCTCAGCATAGCTTCCGATTTGCTTAAGAGCACTTCCTCCCGCTCACTGTGTACTGGACGACGAATGAAATTCACCGCAGTCCCTACTGTCATGCCTATTAGCACAAGAGCAATTTGGTGAAAAGCGGCGCTTCCGAACAGCTCATCCGCCGTGCCCATCGTATTCACCGCAACAATAACGGCAAGCGGCAGGGAAGCGGTTTGCTTCAGTCGGACATGCAAGGCCATGACAAGAAAAGCAACAGCGGCAATAATCGGAGCGCTACTGCCGATCAGCTCGACTATCGAGATCCCGAGCAGAGCTGCGAATAATGCACTGGCCAGGTTAGTAAGAGAATGTCGCAGCGAACGATATACAGATGGTTGGACAGCGAGCATAGAAATAATGCCCGCAAAATGGTCAGGCTCTAGTCCCAACAGCCGGGCAATAGAGATGCTAATCATAATGGCTACGGCCGTTTTGACTACACGAAGACCGACAATCATAGGAGCACCCTCTTCAAAGTTAAGTATATGTTAGTTATTATAACACATAAACGATGAATTAGTTTATTTTCATTTTATATGTAATATTAAATAACATATACATAACACAAAACCCTTATTTATCATGATTGTTTCGAAATCAGCACTTACCCGATTTCAAAACACGAATCATGACTTCATAAGGGTTATATCTTGCCGTTCTTTCCATCCCGTGACCTTATAACCTTCTTCTATTCATGCCAACTGTTATTAAAGCGGAGCATTCAGCGGCGAAACAGTCTTGCCAGCATTCTCAGCCGATTCATACATGGCCCAGATGGTACGCAACGATTTCATTGCTTCAACACCGTCTGTATCCGGCCGTGTACCGTTCGCAATACTTTCCAGGAAATGCTCGACCTCATACAAAGCATTCGTTCCTTCCTCTTGCTTTAGCGCAGGGTAGGGTCCGACTATTGTGTGTCGTCCTTCAGCATTTACAACATCGATTTGTGCCATATTATCCAGAATGAGAGCACCCTCTGTTGTGTGAATTTGCATGAATCCCGGGCTTTGTCTGTATTTCATCCCCCAACTAGCCTGCAAGCTGGCGACAACTCCGCCTTCAAACTGCATGATGCTGTGAGATGTGCCCTCTCCTTCCATCCACTCCGTACCCACTCTCGTTCCAAAAGAGGCCACTGAGGTTGGAGTTCCGAACAACCAGATGAATAAATCAACATAATGACAGCCATGACTGAACATAACCCCGCCACCCAATGCATCCTTGCGAGAAAACCATGTTCCCGGCATAGGCGGAAGATAGGAGTGGATCCATATATTCCCGCTGAATGGCTTGCCATACTTTTCACTCTTCAGTATTTCTTTCAGTTGGATAATGGCCGGCAGGAAGCGAACAATGTATGCCATCATAAAAGTCGTGCCCTTGGCTTTTGCGGCTTCGATAATTTTCAAGCAATCACTCTCGGTGTTCGCTAAAGGCTTTTCCAGCAACACATGCTTCCCGGCGGCAATAGCCTGAAGCGCTTGCGGAGCGTGCAGATGATGGGGAGTTGCAAGGCTGATGGCATCCACATCGTCAATAATTTGGGTCCAATCGGTCGTATAGCTGCAGCCTAGCTCCTTGGCTACCTTAGCAGCCTTCTCCTCATCCAGGTCAACAACCCAACGAAGGTCAGAACGCTCTGATTTGGCATAGGCGTAAGCGTGCTGAAGTCCCATATTCAAGCCTACAACCGCGGTACGAATTTTACTCATAGTAGGTTAGCCTCCTGAATTATTATGATCCACAGTCTGGACCGGTTTGATCTTCATGTTAAGGGAATTGAAGCGAAAGGTCTTTACATAATCGGACTGACTTTTTGCATTTATTTGAAGAGGATGTCGATTTAAAAGGTTTCTTTTGACTGAAAATTCGTTTACACTAACTATTGTATGAAGGGTAATAGTTGCTGGCAGCAGAACTATTCGGATTATGAACCAGCAGCTCTTTTTGATCGCACTCTTCTGGGAGGACATTCCGGTATGACCAAGTACGTCAGGCTGCGCCTGTACGAAGACATCGTTGTCAAGAAGCTCATATCA
>JARBUQ010000338.1 GCA_029239545.1 Paenibacillus sp. | reverse complement strand
ATTGCGGCCAGCAAAGGAATAAGCGTGGCACAGCTGGCGCTTGCTTGGATCCTGCGCCTGCCTAATATCTCAAGCTGCATTATTGGTGCTTCACGTCCTGACCAAGTGAATGAGAATGTCAAAGCATCCGGAGTTCAGTTAAGCGATGCGGAGCAGTTGGAAATCGAAGCTATACTAACACAGTAAGCTAACAGGCTTACATTAAACCAATCTGCTTGCTATGGTTGCGTTCATGTCCGCCTTCCCTTACAATGAAGGCATATTGGAAAGGAGTTGTCCGTAATGAATGTAAAAATAACACGCAATGCTGCTAAAGTGATCCAACAGGAGCTGGACAAGGAAGAGAACAAGGAGCTGAAGCTGAGAGTTCTGATTACACATAGTCACGGCGATCATGCTCATTACGGTCTGGACCTGGACCAACCTGGAGACAATGATGTTGTAGTCCAGACAGACAAGGACATCGATGTGATCGTAGCGAAGGATCAGCCATTGCTTGACGGTGTGAAGATCGATTATTTGTATGGCGAGAAGGAAGGTTTCATCATCGTCAACCCAAGTAAAGGTAATCACGGAGACCACTAAACAGCGAATAGCCACTAAGGGCAGCAATAAAGCATAGCAGTGCAGCACAGAACGCCCCGAATTGAGCGCAATACAGAACGGAGTCTTCCTAAGGGAAGACTCCGTTCTTGCCTGCCTGCATAGCAGGGTCTGTTATGTGAGCATTGCATGAAACTGCATGGCGAATCAAGCGAGCTTCTTATACGAAAAGCTTGATAATAGTTGCCGCAAGTGCCATCAGAAAGAAAAAGCCAAACGTTACGCCCAGTCCGATTCCTACATCCATGAAATCATTGCTGGGTTCTTCGTTGACGTGTAGTCTAGGGTCATTCATAGCTAATTCCTCCTAAAACGATCTCAACCTGATGTGACTAGTATACCCAACCTGAGCAAGCATTGTAAAGGTTAGAAAGTGACAATTGTGCAACAAATACGGGCTGGCTAGCTGCATTTGCTTATTATGCGCGGACACAGACTCAAACATGCGGTTATGAATTGCCTATTTGATCTCATGTGATTGACACAGGTTTGAGCGCCACGTACGGATACCGTTTAAGGTCTGACATTGTACGAGTAGGTTGCACACTTTACATGTTGACCTAAATTGATTAATATTACAGCATAACCCCATTCTTGGATTGTCCGGAGAAGAGGGGAGAGTCCTTACGCTTTTAACACAATTTATCATAATTTATGTGACCCGAGGAGGAAATAAGCAATGGCAATAGTAAGTGTATCAGATCAGACTTTCAAATCAGAAGTAGAGGGCAGCGGAACGGTTCTTGTTGACTTCTGGGCTCCATGGTGTGGACCTTGCAAGATGATCGCTCCTGTATTGGAAGAGCTTGATCAAGAGCTGGGTGACCAATTGAAGATTGCAAAGGTTAATGTTGACGATAACCCGGAGTCTGCTTCACGCTTTGGCGTAATGAGCATCCCTACATTGATCGTGTTCAAGGATGGTCAACCTGTGGATAAGGTTGTTGGCTTCAAGCCCAAGGACGCGTTGAAGAACGTCGTTGGACGTCATATGTAAATGCCCTCTTCCCTAACGGGGATGGACATGAAGTGAAGAGAAGGCTCTTTTTCGGTTCGCTGAAGAAGGGCCTTTTCTGATGAAACCTGAACGGCGAATCCTGATGACGGAGTAGGAAAGGAGGCGGAATGCTTGTGAACGATCAAGAGCGCAATGAAGTGAGTATCGCCATTGGACATAAGCTATCGCTTTTACCGGATCAGCCGGGCTGTTACTTGATGAAGAATCGGGACGGCACCATTATTTATGTTGGTAAGGCCAAAGTATTGAAGAATCGGGTTCGCTCTTATTTTAAAGGGAGTCATGACGGGAAGACACAGCGGCTCGTATCGGAGATTTGGGATTTTGAATATATTGTCACCTCAAGTAATGTTGAAGCCCTTATTCTGGAATGTAATCTGATTAAACAGCATCACCCGCGCTACAATGTTCTGCTCAAGGACGATAAGACGTTTCCTTATATCAAAATAACGAATGAAACTCACCCGCGACTGGAAATCACTCGAAAGGTGATCAAAGATAAAGCCAAATATTTTGGACCATACCCGAATGGCTTCGCTGCCCAGCAGACCAAGAAGCTGCTCGATCGGTTGTTTCCCCTTCGCAAATGTAAGACAATGCCTGATCGGGTGTGCTTGTATTATCACCTGGGGCAATGCCTTGCTCCCTGTGAGTATGAGGTGACTCAGGCCGACAATGACCGGATGGTGCACCAAATATCCAAGTTTTTAAGCGGCGGGCATGAGCAGATCAAGGACGAACTGACACGCAAGATGCATGCATCGGCTGAAGATCTTGATTTCGAGAGAGCCAAGGAGCTTCGTGATCAAATCATAAGTATAGACACCTTGATGGAAAAGCAGAAAATTACGGTGGCCAACTCCGCAGACCGCGATGTGTTCGGATATGCGGTGGACAAGGGCTGGATGTGCGTGCAGATTTTGTACATTCGCCAAGGCAAGCTTATTGAACGGAGAACGTCGACTTTTCCATATTACAGCGAGGCTTACGATGATTTCATTACTTTCGTAACGCAATATTACAGTGATAACCCAGCTTTGCCTCGTGAAATATTTTTGCCTTCAGACAACGTCACAGCACCTTCAGAGACAGCAGCTGCAACCGCAGCAGCTGCACAACCATCAGAGATATCCATAGCCGCTGCCCTTAGCTCAGAGGAGGCTTTGGCAGACGCTGCAGAGGGTCAGGCATTAGAGTCTGAGACTCCGGTAAGCAAAGATACGCGTGAGGCGCTGGAGGGCTGGTTGAAGGTCAAGGTGCTGCAGCCTCAGCGAGGGCTGAAAAAACAGCTGGTCGGGATGGCAATCGAGAATGCTAGAGTAGGGCTGGAAGAGAAGTTCCGCTTGATCGAGCGGGATGAGGTACGTACGGTAAAGGCGGTTGAGAATCTGGGCAATTGGCTTGGAACCGATACGATCAACCGTATTGAAGCATTCGATAACTCGAACATCCAGGGAACTGACCCGGTGTCGGCAATGGTCGTATTCGTGAATGGTAAGCCGGATCGCGGAGAATACCGCAAGTACAAGGTCAAGACTGTGCAAGGCCCTGATGATTACGAGACGATGCGAGAGGTAATACGCCGCAGATATGAAAGAGTGCTGAAGGAGAATTTGCCGCTTCCCGATCTGGTTGTAGTCGATGGAGGGAAAGGGCAAATCTCGGCCGCGCTTGATGTGTTGGAGAACGAGTTGGGCTTGTATATTCCTGTATGCGGTCTGGTGAAGGACGCCAAACACAAAACAGCCCAGCTCATGGTAGGGGATCCCGCCGAGATTGTCCCGCTTCCGAGAGACAGTCAGGAGTTTTATTTGCTGCAGCGTATTCAAGACGAGGTTCATAGATTCGCCATTACTTTCCACCGCCAGACCCGTGCCAAATCTATGGTTGCTTCTCAGCTGGACTCCATAGCAGGTATCGGCGAAAAGCGGAGAAAGGCTCTGCTTAAACATTTTGGCTCTATCAAGAAAATAAAAGAAGCCTCCATCGAAGACTTCCGACCTTTAGGAATTGGTGAAAAATTAGCTGGAGAAATCATTCGCGCATTACAGGGTGAAGAGGCGACGCCCTCCCCTTGAACCACAGACCATGCAGCAGCCACAGGATGATTGCAACAAGCAGCGGGAGTGTTACATAAGCCACACCGGCAGCTGTAGCACCCAGACCTGCTGAGCCGATCAGAGGCAGGCCCATAAGGGTGCTGTCGATGATGGCGTGGGCGAATAATGCGGTCATGAAGCCGTACTTCAGCAGGGCATACCCGAATAGCAGGCCAAGCAAGGTCACTTCAATCAGACGGGTATAAACAGGATAGATCGGATACAATGTATGATTGAAAGCCCAGATCAGACTGGGCACCAGCACGGCCAGGAATGTGTTCCGAAACAGTCTGGCGAACAAGGCGATACCGAACAAGCGGTAGACGGCTTCCTCAGAGATAGCCGCAGCCCAGGCCATGAGCGGGAATAACAGCGGGTTCAACAGATTGTAATAGGAGCTGGAAGGATCATTGACCGACCACATTCCGAATCCAGCTTGAGCAATCCATAACATCAGCGCCTGCAAGCCCAGCATGAACATAGCCAGTCCATACCCTCTGCCTACTGATTGGAGGGTTTCCCTGCCGAAGGAGGAGTCTCTCCATCGCGGGGTTTTTGGCATGCTGTTGTACTGCTGCCACAACGTTTCTCCGGAAGTTATGGACAGATAGGCAACGATGCCCATGCCGATCGCGAAAAAATTCGATAAAATAACCAGGATCGAAGCAGCAGAATGACCCGAGAACGGATCAGGACTTTGAGTGTAACCCATCGCCTGGAAGGCTGGGAACTGATTCCAGTTGTTCAGCATGTAGATGGCTACGAACACAGCGGCAAGCACTAAGCCTCTGCGGAATAACGTTGTTTTGCGCAGTCGGATTGCATAATAAATTGCAGCAAGCGCCATTAGAGCGGTGAGAATCAAATTCAGACGTCCCATCTGACTGGATGCGGCATCCTGTTTATTCAACCAGGCAATATGCGAATTCGGGACCTGGAAAGAGGCATGGTAAGAGGCAACTTCTCTGCCCTTCACCTCTATCACCGCTGACAGAACGGCTTCGCCTATCTTCACATCCGGGTATGTAAAGACATAGCGATTAGGGTTCTTCGCATCGGGCCCGGATACGGTATAGTTCCCCTTGAGCTCCTTGTGCTCAGACAGGAGATAAGACTCCGCAATACGTATGGCTTCACGTCGTGATACTGCCGTGTTGGTCGAAGTCTTGCGCCAGCCCTCTACTTTGCCAGTAAGCATGTTGATATCGACCAAATAGTTCAAGCCTGTTGAGCTCTTCACTTCCACCTGCCAATATTCTATTGGATACAAGGACAAAAATTGATTGACGTAAGAAGGAACGATTTTATTTTTTTGCAAATAGCCGCTTAACAGAGTGTTGGATTGGAATGTAACAGGATTATGGCTAATCGGTTGTTGATCAGGCTGCTGCTTAACCCATTCTTGGGCGGCTGACAGGGCAGTTTCTTTGGAAATGACCTTATCGGACGGGACGGAAAGCTTGGAGCCATCGTTCTCGGTTCCAACAGGCCACCAACCAGCTGCCAAAAAAAAGATGATACCGATTGTAGCCAGGGTGAACCACTTGTAACGGATTAGGAAGAGCAACTGAGCGGCCCCTTTTCTCGGGAAATATGTCCCCATTCAAATTAACATAGAACTATACGAAAACCAACTCATGGCGTTGCAAGCCAATTGTTTGGCAAAAACGGAGGAAACCGCACAATAGATCAGGCTATCAAATGAAAACAGAGGATTCATTAATCGAATAGGGCAGTGTTAACGCTTTCCAAGCTCAATTCGAACGAAAAATGACTTTGTACATATTTCGTAAGAGGACTATAATACGAATCAATTGAATAAATAAAGCCGAATTTCAAAGTGAAAACGGGGGAACCATTTAAGTAGGGGTGAATTGCACTTGCCGTACTCTGGCGAGCAGCATAGGGTGGCCTGCCATCCGAATCCGTCAGCTAACCTCGTAGGCTATGTCAGGGAAACCAAACCGTACAGGGCATTGGAATTCCAATGCCTTTTTTC
>JARBUQ010000337.1 GCA_029239545.1 Paenibacillus sp. | reverse complement strand
CCAGTCAGGCTTATCGCTAATTTTAACGCAATCTTAGAAACATGTTACTCGTTCAACACATGCTTGCCAGCCTCAAGCACTTTAATAATTCGATCCACATCATAAATGCTGCCGCGCCACGTTCCTCCGCTGACCGCTTGCAGAGCAGCCCATAAACGAGTGTCATCCGGCAAGTCGGGATCGGGAGCAAGGGCGGGATGAGGCGAACGCATATCCAGAACAGCAGCGCCTTCTTCAGAAGATAGCTGGCGGTCCGCGTCACCAACGTAATCGACAGTTCCACTGAGCTGCCTGCAATCAATAACAATGCGTACCCAATCCCCGTCTCTTAATTTGCCAATCGGTCCACCTGCGAGCGCTTCGGGACCAATATGACCAATACAGGCACCGGTAGAGACACCTGAGAACCTTGCATCTGTAATCAAAGACACATATTTACCATAAGACAGATGCTTCAAAGCCGATGTCAGTTGGTATGTCTCCTCCATCCCCGTGCCGGAAGGCCCGCGTCCGATAAGAGCCATAATATCACCGGATTGAATACTACCGGTTTTAATGGCCGCGATAGCTGATTTCTCGGTCGTGAACACCTTGACCGGACCTGTGTGACGGTATATTCCTTCTTCATTCACTACGGAAGGATCAATTGAAGTCGATTTGATTACCGAGCCTTCAGGAGCAAGATTTCCGGTAGGAAATGTGACGGTAGAGGTCAGCCCACGCAGTGCTGCCCGCTCCGGGCTCATTATGACCGTATCCGGGTCAATTCCATCTACAGCCATGAGCCGTTCTCTCATACGCTTGCGTCTAGGCGACTGCTCCCACCAATCCAATACTTCTCCCCAGGATTGGCCGCTAACAGTCATAGCCGTGTCATCAATTACGCCTAACCTTCGCAGGTGAAGCATAACCTCCGGGACGCCGCCCGCGAGAAACACTCTAACCGTAGGATGATGCACAGGCCCATTAGGAAGCACGCTTACTAAGCGGGGTACCTTACGGTTGACCCGGCTCCAATCTTCCACGGTAGGGATAGGCAGTCCTGCTGCATGAGCGATGGCAGGAATATGCAGCAGCAGATTCGTCGAGCCTCCGAACGCGGCGTGTACGGCCATGGCATTAGCGATGGCCTTCTCTGTCACGATATCGCGTATGGTTAGTCCACGCTCCTCCATGGCGATCACCGCCCGCGCGGACTGCCGGGCTAATTCCAGCCATACATGCTGGCCCGACGGCGCAAGGGCGGCATGCGGCACGGTCAGACCAAGTGCTTCAGCCACCACTTGAGCGGTCGCAGCCGTACCGAGGAATTGGCAGCCTCCGCCCGGGGAAGCGCAAGCCCTGCAGCCGAGATCCGCAGCATCCTCCAGGCTGAGCTCACCTGCCGCATATCGCGCTCCGATAGTCTGCACCTTGCCGGCATCCTCTCCCGTTTCCGGGGGGAGGGTTACTCCGCCTGGGACAAGAACAGCCGGCAATTTGTGCATGGATGCCAACGCGAGCATCATGGATGGCAATCCCTTGTCACAAGTAGCGACCCCAATTACTCCCTTGCGAGTAGGCAGAGAACGAATGAGACGACGCAGGACGATTGCCGCATCATTGCGGTAGGGCAAAGAATCGAACATGCCTGTCGTTCCTTGCGTTCGTCCGTCGCACGGATCACTCACGGCTGCTGCAAAAGGAATTCCGCCTTGTAAAGTGATTTCCTCTGCTGCCGCCTTGGTAAGCAGTCCAATCTCCCAATGTCCGGTATGGTAGCCAAGCGCAATAGGCTCCCCGGTGTCGCTGCGAATTCCCCCTTGCGTACTCAAGATGAGAATTTGCTTGCCCATCAGTCGCGTTGGCTTCCAGCCCATGCCGACATTCTGGGACATTCCGAATAAATCCCCGCTCGGATTATCGGCCAGCATCTCGGGTGTTAGCGGCAGCTTCCCTTGTGGCCCGGGTGCATTTGTACGAATATCATACAAGCTATCGTCATCTTCCCCTAATAGGTTGTCAAGATGTGAAGAACTCATCGACCTGCCTCCTCAATGTTTAACCCTTCACGAATATGGTCTTCACATCAGTGAAAAATTCAATAGCTGCTTGACCTTGCTCTCGCGAATGGGAGCTGGACTGTTTAACCCCTCCGAATGGAGCCTGCAGCTCAACCCCGGCCGTCTCCGCATTAATTCTGATCAGACCTGCATCCATTTCACGAATAAACGTAAGCATCCGTCCGATATTAGTCGTATATATAGAAGCGCTCAGCCCATAATCCACATCATTGGCAAGCTGTACGGCTTCTTCCAGACTTTCTGCTGGAATAAGCGTAAGAACAGGACCGAAGATCTCCTCCTGCGCAATCCTCATCCTTGATGTCACTCCATCGAAGACGGCGGGAGCTACAAAATAACCGTTCGCCAAATTCCCTTCCTCTAACCTCGTTCCTCCGCATAATAGCTGGGCACCTTCTTCGATACCCACACGGACATACTCAAGCACCGTATTCATTTGCTTCTCGCTGGCACACGGCCCGAGCCAAGCTCCCGATTCCATCCCGTCTGCGACTGTCAACTGACTTATCTTGGCCAGCAGCTTCTCCTTAAACGGCTCATACACCTGTCTCATGACGATTACTCTGCTCGTAGCTGTACATTTTTGTCCTGTGGAGCGAATTCCTCCGCTTATTGTAGCCTCAACCGCCAAATCCAGATCCGCATCGTCGGCGATCAGGATAGGATTTTTGCCGCCCATCTCAAGCTGATACTTGATTCCACGGGCAAGAGCGGTTTGACCTACTCTTTTCCCAACCTCATTGGAGCCTGTAAAAGTAATTCCCTTAACATCCGGATGCTCTGCAAGCGCCTGCCCGATAACCGACCCGCTTCCGGTTACAAGATTAATGACACCAGCAGGGAAGCCAGCCTCAGCGAGACATTCCACTACTTTGACTGCTGTCACCGACGTCTCAAAAGCTGGCTTCAGCACTACACTGTTCCCATATACAAGCGCCGGCGCCATCTTCCAGATTGGGATAGCAACCGGGAAATTCCAAGGAGCGATTACTGCAACGACACCCAGAGGTGCCCGAGTCGTAAACATAAGTGCTTCACTGTCAGTTGAAGGGATGACATCTCCGACCTTACGCATGCCTTCCCCTGCATAATAACGCAATATGGCGATTCCGCGGGCCGTTTCTCCCTTAGCTTCCGGGAATGTCTTGCCCATCTCACGGGTCATCGTTTCGGCAATCTCATTCAGTCGACTCTCCATCACATTAGCGGCTTTATACAAATACTCGCCTCTTGCTGCACCAGACAACCGCTTCCAGGACTCCTGCGCTTTCTTCGCAGCTGCCACTGCTTGATCCACATCTGCGCCTACGGACATCTGTACATTACCTACGACGTGGTGTTTATTCGCTGGATTCAGACTTGGATTGGTATTTCCGCTTGCTGAGACAATCCATTCTCCTGCCACATAATTATTATAAGTTCTGATTTGATCATTTCCACTCATGTTTAAAACCTCCTGTAAAATTCATATTTGGCTTTTTATATTTGACTTCTGACTTCATTGACAAGCGTTCCAATGCCGGTGATCGAAATCTCAATGCGGTCTCCTTCTTCCAGTGTAAAATCGTTCGGTGGAACAACGCAAGTGCCGGTAAGGAGTACAGTCCCTTCGAACAGATCATTATCCCGCTTAAGAAATTGTACAAGCTCCTCCAGTTTGCGCTTAAGCTGCCCCGTGTTGGCAATACCTTCAAATATTTGATATCCGCCTCTGAAGATCAGACAGTTGATTTGCAGATCATAAGGATCAGCAACAGCCTCGACTAAACGTACTGCCGGACCGATCGAACATGAACGGCTCCAAACTTTGGCTTGCGGCAAATAGAGTGGATTCTCCCCCTCGATATCCCGACAGCTCATATCGTTGCCAATGGTGTATCCGACAATGGATCCATCGCTATCCAGCACCAAGCCGAGCTCCGGTTCCGGCACTTGCCAGTTGGAATCACTGCGGAGTCGAACATAATCGTACGGACCCACTGTTCGAGCAGCGGTAGACTTCATGAACAGCTCCGGTCTTACGGCGTCATACACCTTATCATAGAAAGTGGAAGCATCCAGACGTCCACCTGTTGCTTCATAGTTCCTAGCTTCCCGGCTTCTCAAGTAGGTGACACCTGCGGCCCATACCTCAGGAGCCTCGACCGGGGTAATTAGATCGATCGCCTCTCCCGTCAAGTTAACTGCCAAGCCTTGTTGTACATACTGCTCAACCCACTTTATCGCCGATTGACTTACTGCATTTGCAGTGCGAAGCAAGTCGAACAGGTTGTTGAACGGCAAAACATACGTTTCTCCACTATCCAATTGTGCACCCAGTTGTATGACTCCAGAAGCTTGGCGAAACCTTATGATATTCATGAAACCGCCTCCATTTGTTTTATAATATAGAACACTGTTCTTTATTGTAAGCAGAGAAAAAGGTTTAGACCTGTTCTCCGACTGCTCCAAACCTGGTTGACTTATGAGCGAAAGCCTAGATCAGAGGATATCTCATCAGCAGCACTCTGAATGATCCTCACATAACCTTCCAACTCCTCTTCACTTACACTTACCACCATGGTGGAAATACTGATCGCCGCAGCTACACCTCCGCCATACCCCCGAACAGGGACTGCCGCACAGCGAACGCCTAATTCATTTTCTTGATCATCGACTGCGTATCCTCGGCTCCTCACCTTAGCGAGCTCATTCAAGAATAAGGCATAATCGGTAATGGTATATTTGGTTTGCGCCGTGAAATCGTATCCTGACAAAAGCTTCACAAGTGCTTCCTGCTCCCGAAATGCAATCAAAACCTTGCCTACTGCACTGCTGTGCAATGGAACTCTTCGACCGATTCTGGAATATCGAATGGCCGCCAGCTCCCCCTCCACCTTCTCAATGTAGACGCCCTCCCGCCCATCAAGGATGACCAAGTGCACGGTCTGACCCGTCTGCGAGGAAACCTTCTTCAGATAAGGCAAAGCCGCCGTCCTGATATCCATTGAACCTAGCAGCAGACCGCTCTTGACTAAATAAGTAAGGCCCAGGCGGTATTTCCCGCTATCTGCATCCTGGTCAATGTATCCATGCAGCTGCAGAGTTTTGAGAAGCGAGTGAACCGTACTTTTGTGAAGTCCCATACGTTCGCTGATTTCTGTAATCTTCAGCAGAGGTGTCGCCTCCGTGAACAAATCTACGATCTTAAGCGCCCGATCCAAAGCTTGAATAATAGGCATACTGTTCAAAGCCTTTCTAACAAACGTTTTATATTATAAAACTCAGTTCTCATAAATAATTTTAACCTAACGACTATTAAATGACAATAGGAAATACGACTTGCGGCTCCTTTTTGCTTTTGCTGTCCAAGCAGTGGGGCGTAAGTGGTCAGGTGTCCGCCATTCGCTCTCTCAAGCCCCACACACTTCCTACAATCAAGGCTTCCGGCAAAAATCAACAACCTCGCGATACGCTAAAGCACCGCCGAATATATCAAGTGCGCTCCCGATTGTAATATCCAGCTTCCCTTTCCCAATTGTCTGAAATTTCGCCAGATCCTCCAGAGAACGCGCACCGCCTGCATAGGTTGTCGGGATCGTAACACAATCCGCCAAATGCTCCACAAGCCGTTCTTGAATGCCTGTTCGCTTGCCCTCAACATCCACCGCATGAATCAAATA
>JARBUQ010000336.1 GCA_029239545.1 Paenibacillus sp. | reverse complement strand
CGCTTCAGTTCCTTTTGCCAACGCCTCGATACGCGACTTGATCAGCCGCATGGATGTATCTGACAATGTGCGAATCGTTCCTTCCAGACGGGCCTTCTCTGCGATAATATTTTGCCGGGTGCCGCTCTCGATCCGGCCAACTGTAACGACTCCGGAATCGAGAGGATTGATGTTGCGCGATACGATGGTTTGCAGTTGGGTCAGGAAATGGGCAGCCGCTACGACCATATCATTGGCTAGATGCGGATAAGCCGCATGACCTCCCTTGCCAGTCAAGTCAATGAACAGCTCGGACGTATTCGCGAACAGAATTCCGGGTTTCGTCGCTATTGTGCCGACCGGATATTCAGGTGCGATATGGAGGGCGACGATTTGCTCCGGAGCCCATGAGCGGAACTCTTCGCTGCCCCGCATCGGAAGAGCCCCTCCCGGCCCTTCCTCAGCTGGTTGGAAAATCACAAGCAGATCATCTTCCATGGGGTGAGAGGTGAAGCTTGTTATTATACCAAGCCCGATTGTCATATGCAGATCATGCCCGCAAGCATGCATGTAGCCCTCATGAATCGAGTGGAAATCATACTGGGTGTCTTCCTTAATGGGAAGTCCATCCATATCAGCGCGGAATCCGAATCTTCGCTTAGGATTCGTTCCTTTGATCATGACAAGAATGCCTGTTCGCCAGGTTTGCACCTCCAGCCGTTCCTGAGGAAGAGAGGCAATGAACTGCAGCAAAAACTGCTGAGTCTTGAATTCCTGGAAACCCGGTTCGGGAATTCTATGAAGCTGCCTGCGAATATCTGAATAAGAGCTGGTCGCTAACGTCATAGGCTTGTCCCTTTCCTGAACGAAGATTGATTACAGGGTGCGAAGCTCTTGCAAGATTTCGGTTTTGGATTTCGTTTTGTCGTCTACTTGTTTGATCACACGTGCAGGAGTACCCGCTACTACTGTAAAAGGAGGAACATCCACGGTAACTACAGCACCAGCAGCTACTACGGAGCCTTGTCCAACGCGCACGCCTTCCAGGATAACAGCATTGGCCCCAACAAGAACATCGTCTTCGATCACGCAGGGTTGAGCAGAAGGGGGTTCGATTACGCCCGCAACAATGGCACCTGCGCCGATATGACACATTTTACCTACCTTGGCACGTCCGCCCAATACTGCATTCATGTCGATCATTGTACCTTCGCCAACGGATGCCCCGATATTGATCAAAGCACCCATCATTATAACTGCATTATCTCCGATGGATACCATATCGCGAATAACGGCTCCTGGTTCAATACGGGCGTTAATATACTTGAGGTCTAGTGTAGGGATCGCAGAGTTGCGACGGTCGTTCTCTACCACATAATCTTCGATTAGCGCTTTGTTAGATTCAAGAAGAGGTTCTACAACCTTCCACTCACCAAAAATTACGCCTGTTTGGCCGGTAATAAACGTTTGCAGCTCTGAACCAAAATCAATCTGCTCGAGCTGGCCTTTCAAGTAAACCTTCACCGGCGTTTTTTTGGTGCTGTTCTTAATAAAATTAATAACTTCCATTGTATTCATTTCAGTCATGCTAATAGTCTCCTTTGTAGATGGTCTACCCTCTTTTATAGCACAAAAGGATAGGTCAAGCAATCCTCAGCGTTCGACTGGTTATCGACAGTTTATGTGTTATTGTGTGTATGATGTATTGACTTATTTTGTCGAACATGAGATAATTTCTTTCAGTTGAATAGCACCTTTAAGTCGGTCCCGTGAGACTGGCAAGGTATTCGAATGGAAGTAAAGAAGGAATTCTCTGCTTGGACATGTTATGCCCATCTGAGAGTGCATTACGAGCTGTCGGCATGTTTGCCTGGCAAGCATACGTTTATGCATATCAACGCCTTCTTTCGAACTCCTTGCCTAACAGGTAAGGAGTTTTATTTTTGTCCAGCACCACACTAGTGTAACCAGGAGAGGAGACTCTAAGAGGATGGCTCCCGACAAACACATCATTATGGACGAAACCGCAATTCGTCGAGCACTGACACGGATTGCACACGAGATTTTGGAAAAAAATAAAGGTGTTGAAAGCTGCAGGTTCATCGGTGTTCGCACAAGAGGCATTTACTTGGCGCGGAGAATCGCGGAACGAATCGAGGAGATCGAAGGAGTTCCAGTACCAGTAGACGAACTGGATGTGCGCCGTTACCGCGACGATGTGATACGTGTCCATTCTGGAGCGATGGCTCCTGCCGGCAGCCCGCTTGAGATTGAAGACAAGAAAATCATTTTGTTCGATGATGTTCTGTACACAGGCCGCACTGTTCGCGCAGCAATGGATGCCTTGATGGACTTGGGTAGACCGAGAATGATCCAATTGGCCGTCTTGGTTGACCGTGGACACAGAGAGCTGCCGATTCGCCCCGATTACGTAGGAAAGAACCTGCCTACATCGAAGCTGGAGCAAATCGAAGTCCGCTTGGACGAAATTGACCAGATCGATGAGGTCATCATATTTCAGCAAAGGGGAGAGGCGTAGATGACACAAACCTATGTAGGGATTGATCGGCACATGCTTGGTCTTCAGGATCTTGGAGCAGACGAAATTCGCAGCATTCTGGATCGTGCCGCTTACTGGGAGCAGCAGACCAACAAAGTAACGAACTTGCTGAATGGCAAATTTGTCGCAAATATGTTTTTTGAGAATAGCACGCGAACACGCTTTTCTTTCGAAGTGGCGGAGAAGAGACTTGGTGCAGAGGTGTTAAACTTTGCCGCGGCCGCATCAAGCGTGGAGAAGGGCGAATCGATCTATGATACGGTGCGGACACTTGAATCAATGGGGATCGACGCGGGAGTCATAAGGTTGAAGCCAATCGGCGTACTGGCTGAACTGGCCAGCAAGATCAAAGTACCGCTCATTAATGCGGGTGACGGCAATAACGAGCATCCGACTCAGGCTTTGCTGGACCTGTACACGATGCGCAATCAATTCGGTCATCTGAGAGGGCTGACCGTATCGATTATCGGTGATATTCTCCACAGCCGGGTGGCAAGGTCGAATCTGTGGGGTCTAACGAAGCTGGGAGCAAGAGTGCAATTCTGCGCACCGATTAATATGCAGGCACCTGAGCTTGGACGTTATGCCAACTATGTGGATATAGAAGAAGCGCTGCAAGCGGATGTGGTGATGATGCTTCGAGTCCAGTTGGAGCGGCATGAGAAAGGGATGCTGAATTCAGCTGAGGAATATCGTGAACAATACGGGTTAACAGTAGAACGGGCAGCGCGGATGCAGCCTCACGCGATTATCATGCACCCGGCTCCCATTAATCGCAACGTCGAGATTGATGACGAGCTGGTTGAATGTGAGAAATCCAAGATTTTCACACAAATGCAGAACGGGGTTCCGATCCGCATGGCAGTTGTTGAGCGCGCCTTGGCTAACTCTTGATGGACAGGAGAACATAAGGCTTGAGACGATAATGAAGGTCAAACCAAATCGAATGACAGTTCGGGAGGGCACATGGGAATCTGGATACTTAATGGCAGCGTAGTGGAAGCGGGCAGCGCAGAGCCGGTCAAGAAGCACTTATACATCGAAAATAACAAGATCGTCGAAATAAAGGAAGCATGGATCGGGGGAGAGCCGGATCTAACCGGACATGAAGTAATCGATGCGACAGGTAAGCTGATGTCCGCAGGGCTGATCGATATGCATGTGCATTTACGCGAGCCTGGATTTGAGCACAAGGAGACGATTGCATCAGGTGCGGCTTCAGCAGCTAAGGGCGGCTTCACCACGATAGCATGCATGCCGAACACACGACCGGTTATCGACACGGTGGACACGGTTCAATACGTGCTAGATAAGGCTCAGGCGGCGCAATCCGTAAGGGTGCTGCCATACGCTTGCATCACGAAGAACCAGCTGGGCCGCGAGTTAACTGACTTCGCAGCCTTAAAGGAAGCTGGGGCAATTGGCTTCACAGATGATGGAGTGGGAGTACAGAGCGCTCAGATGATGAAGGATGCGATGGCGCTTGCCGCTTCGATGGACATGCCGGTCATTGCCCACTGTGAAGATAACACTCTCGTAGAAGGCTTGTTCGTCTCCGAAGGCGAATTCGCCCGCAAGAACGGTCTGAAAGGAATCCCTAATGAGTCCGAAGCGATTCATGTAGGACGGGACATCCTGTTATCTGAAGCGACTGGAGTGCACTATCATGTATGTCACGTCAGTACAGAGCAATCGGTCAGACTGATTCGCCTTGCGAAGCAGCTTGGACTCCGGGTAACCTCAGAAGTGTGCCCGCATCATCTGCTGCTGTCCGATGAGGACATCCCGGGAATGGATCCGAACTGGAAGATGAATCCGCCGCTCCGAACGCCAAGAGACGTACAGGCTGTTCTGGAAGGGCTGGAGGATGGCACAATCGATATTCTTGTAACAGACCATGCCCCGCACAGCGATGAAGAGAAAGCACGCGGCATGCTGCTGGCACCTTTTGGCATCGTAGGGTTCGAGACAGCGTTCCCGCTGCTCTACACGAAGTTTGTTGCCACCGGACGTTGGACGCTAGCATTCTTACTCGATCGCATGACGGTCAAGCCTGCTGAAGTATTCGGATTAGAATCGGGCAGACTGGCAGTAGGTGCTGAAGCTGATATTACTTTGATAGACCTGGAAACTGAACAAGAAGTTGATCCGACAACGTTTGCTAGCAAAAGCCGCAATACCCCTTTCACAGGATGGAAGCTGAAGGGCTGGCCGGTATTAACGATGGTAGCAGGCAAGGTTGTTTGGACAGCATAACCCATAGAGGAGTGAGTGTGGATGCAAGCAAGATTATTATTGGAAGACGGTACGCTTTTCACTGGCAAAGCTTTCGGCAGCGAGGGCGAGTCGGTTGGTGAAGTTGTATTTAATACAGGGATTACTGGCTATCAGGAAGTATTGTCTGATCCGTCCTACTGCGGACAAATTGTAACCATGACTTACCCGCTGATTGGAAACTATGGAATTACACGTGATGACTTCGAATCGATTCGTCCTTTCATTCACGGCTTCGTAGTACGTCAGCATGAAGAAGTACCAAGCAACTGGCGGGCCCAATTTTCCGTTGACAGCTTGCTTAAGGAGTATGGCGTCGTCGGAATCAGCGAAATTGATACTCGTATGCTGACTAGAATTATCCGCCATCATGGGGTTATGAAAGCTATGCTGACTACAACGAACCGTCCTGTAGAGGACTTGATGGAGCAGCTTAAAGCCAGCAGCCTGATGACGGATCAAGTATCACGCGTCTCAACGAAGAGTGTTTTCCACTGCCCGGGAACACAGTATCGCGTAGTAGTCGTTGATTTCGGCTCCAAAAGCGGAATTATTCGCGATCTGTCCAAACGTGGCTGCGATGTCGTAGTCGTGCCGCAAGATACGACAGCTGAGCAGATTCGCCGCCTGGCACCAGATGGTGTGTTGCTGTCCAATGGCCCTGGAGACCCCAAAGATGTACCGCATGCTGCCAAGATGATTGCTGATCTGCTTGGCGAGGTTCCGATCTTCGGAATTTGCCTGGGACATCAACTGTTTGCACTTGCTTGCGGAGCGGATACGGAGAAAATGAAGTTCGGTCATCGCGGCGGTAACCATCCAGTGAAGGATCTGGAATCCAATCGCTGTTATATCACCTCCCAGAACCATGGATATGCTGTTAAGGAAGAGTCGATTGCGGGTACGGAATTGATCGTAA
>JARBUQ010000335.1 GCA_029239545.1 Paenibacillus sp. | reverse complement strand
TGAAAAAGGACACCTCATCGGTGTCCTTTTTCGTTTGGGTGGGCGAGGGTTTGAGGAGACCATCTGTCCGAAGAGGACAGGGGTTCAGTCCCGCGCACAGGAAGTGATATGTTGGGGTCCCCGCAAAGTAATCGGAATATGCTTCGAAGGTTGAGCTTCACTTTGTGGGGTAGAGCAACGAGCACGGCATCGAAATCAACCGCTAAGGTAGTCATCCGCGAGTAAGCTTCGTGAGCAAGTTAAATCAGGATATCGTTACTCCCCTCGCCTCCACCATCAGAAACCCGACCGTATGTGGTCGGGTCTTTGCATGTCTGGAGGCGAGCTTACACTGTCGAAAACCTGTGTGTATCTATTACAAATAAATTAGGAACCGCGGACATATTCTTTACTAATTTTGCTCACCGAAATGGTTCCCTCTGATATTGACCTGGACCTGGCTCATGTTCATTCCGATAGAGGTCCCACGTCCAAATGGTTACTTCTCCCACTGGATTAACTAGCCTTTTCCGACCCTTGAGAACCGTTGGGTAGGCTTGTTTCGTAATGGTGAACACTTCGCCTAGTTCCAGAAATACTTCGCGCTCTGTATCTTCAGTATTAGAGTCGCTTTGTGATTGACCGCAGCCAGTCCAGGTTCTATGATCATGATAAAATTTTTGAATACCATTGATTTTAAAGCTTTTTTCGTAAAAATAAGTTAGATGATAAACGTATCCATCCTTGTCATTCCCTTTTCTGATTATATTACCAGCAAACTCATGGTCGCTTACAGTCTGGCCCGCTTCTTCGACTTTAACGGTTACCTTATGACAAGAAGCGGAGGAGAGATCCTGCAGCTTGAAATAATCGTATACACCTTGACTTGTACCAACACCCACAAGTTCAGAGTAAGATTCACCCCTTAAATAATCACTTGTTATTTGCCACTTACCCTGATAAGACAAGTTCTCTCTTTCTATCAACTTTTCTGTAATGACGGATTTGTTGACAACCTTCTCTGCACGAAGCCATCCATCATAACTGTATACAGGATTTTTCGGCTCATGATAAGTTACATTTACAGAGCCATAACTCACCGGCTCAGCCATTTCCTGAACCCAGCCTGCAAGCACATCCATGAGGACATCAGAGAGACCCAGTAAATCTAGAGCACCACTACTCGAGGCTTCAAACCCCTGTTTGCCAGCCCCAAAGGAGGATGATAGAAAATCGGGAGGTGCGCTCGTTTCAAGAACGGCTTTAACCGTAACGGGTACCGTACGTTCTGTACCTTTATGATCCTTGGTATCTTCTCTCTCAAGATCAACAACTAGCTTAGCTTCACCTTTTATGGCGCTAGTGCGTTTAAGCATCATTTGAAGCTGACCTACCTGATCAAATTTATTCTTATCTAGTCCGAACGTAGCGTGACCTCCGCCTTGAACGAGATCCCACTCCACACTCCATTTATCAACATCGGCAGCTATATCCCCCGTATCTGTCGGCATAGGAATACCAGCGAAGGAGAGGCAATCCTTAATATCTCTCACCACCTGATTCGAGTTCCATTCTGTCAAATACTCCTGGTATTTCACCTCATTAACTCCAGCAGTGGCTGTATAGACAATTTCCTTGTCCGCTTCTTTACTATTCGGCTTATGGACCGTTTCCGGCGTTGCTTCTACTGTTATTTCTACTGACCAGTAAAGTGCGGCGAGCTTGACAACCTTGAGGCTAGCGCTGAGTGCAGTTACTACCTTGCTTAATGCATTGCCTAGCTTCGAAATCCCCATGCCTGTCAGCTCTTGAGCGAGGATATTGACTAATCCCACCCCAATCGTTGCGATGGTGCCCTGACCCGATTGCTTTCCTGCATTTACGAACCAATCCTTCGCATACGAACAAGCACCTGGCAAAGGTACAGCAGCAGAAGCAACATTACTGAACTGTCTAAACCAGTTGGTCAAACTACTAGTCTGCTTCTCGACGGGGAAAGCTTGATAAAATGTACCAAGGAATACTTGGAGCTCAAGATTCGTAAGCCTATATTCATGTGGCAGCCATTCGTCGGACGCAAGATCAATGGCTGGTATTTGCTCTTGTGCTAACGCATGCATGAAGAGAGGCGCATCGGCACCCTCCTGACCTGGATCCTTTATTGCTGCTTGCACCCACAATTGAATACCCTGTTTGAGCAGCATTGCCGGATCTTTACCTTCGATAAATGGAAATCCAGCTTCTTCAAGAAGTATGGCTAATTGTTCCAGTGTTAAGTGGCCACTCGTTGCCTTACGATTCGCATCATAGGTAAGCTTTGTTAATTCCGGCGGGATAATGAATAACGATTCAGAGGATGGCAAGGTATCTCCTTCAATGACGGACATTCCCGTATTTTCAAGCATCTGCTTGACTACCAGCTTCTGTTCTTCCCAGGTTCCGTCAATCAGTTTCTTGACTGTTTTATGACCTTGGTGCTCCTCAGCGCTCTGTGTAAATACATCAACCGAAGGTTGTGATCCTGGAAGAGACACGCTTATGATCACACCTAATCCAACAACAAGGAGTAAGCCAAGTCCAATAATCCCTTTCCTTGGGGTTCGGGCATATAATTCGCGAAGAGCAGGGGAGAGATGGGTTTTTGAAAGCTGCCAAAACTCTTTACATATAAATTGAATGATAATCATTACATATTTAATCATAGTAATAATAAATGGATACAAATAATCACGAGTAAACCGCCATGTATCGCGACATGCGCTTATCAGCACTGTTCGAACCTTATCCCAGTTCAACATGTAGGTATGGCTCCCCTCATTCAAGTCTTTAATTGTTCCCCTTAATTTACTGGTCATTGACTCTCAGCAGCAATATCAATTTACTCTCAAATTTACTGGGGTTGTCCTATTGAAATAACTTATAATGGAGTCAACACTTATGAGGCGGGTATAAAGGAGTTGATCGCATATGCAACTGCATGAGAAGGTAACTCAAGGGGAACTCACTAGTTTTGTGGGAAGGACGAAGGAACTGGAAATGATGTTCAACCACATCAATAGCAGATGGAAATGGCAATGGTTGCATATCTATGGACCGAGCGGCATTGGAAAGTCTACACTGCTGAAGCACTTCAAATCTTATTGCACGGACAACTATATATATGAGTTGGACGGCAGCCGAGGTCTTATTGAAGCCGATGTAAAGGATATTGCCGAGCGAATCAGTCAGCATTCCCATTCCACAGAGTCCACCATTGTTCTTCTGATCGATTCATTCGACCAATGGCGTTCCGCTGAATATTGGCTTGCACGGTGGCTTGGTCAACTAAGATCTACGGTACGAATTATTACCGCAGGTCAGAATTATCTTACAGGTGGATGGCTGCGTTCCGGATGGGCAAGCCTCATACAAATGATTCAACTGAAGACATTAAGTCCATCAGAGGTTTCACATTACGCCCAGAAACGTGGAATTGCCGATCTCAATGCTTCATCCCTGCTTTTTCGTTATTCCAGAGGAATTCCCCTTGCGATGATGCTAGCTACAGAGGTCATGCTTCGAGGGGATGACTTCAAGCTGTTCGATTCTAACAAACAATTCTACCTTACTTCCATGTTAATGAACGAGCTTCTTCAGAATATGCCATCATCCTTACATCAACTGCTCGAAGCTGCCTCCGTGTATTGGCGGTTTAATGAAGAGAGGCTAGCTGTAATTACCCAGGGTAAGATAACAGCAGAAGCATTCCGACAATTCGTTGAGCTCTCATTCGTTGTATCAAGAGACGATGGTTGGACGCTGCACGATGCGGTAAGAGCATGGGCACTTGAGGATCTCATCCGACGTAAGCCGCAAGCCTACGAACAAATGCGCCGTAAAGCACTTGAACAGATCCTCCTTGAGGAACGAATGCATCCTCATCTCCAGCACAATATGTATATAGATAAATTCAGCCTGCATGAGCATCCCATTGTACGGACGATCTGCTTCTCAGGACATTTAGATGACTTGGAATTGCGTGAGTGCCGGGAATGCGACCTGCCGACGATCTTGTCCTTATATGTTCACTATCACCACCATGCTGGACCCCTACCTGAAGAGGTTCCTCCTATGACCCAGCTTATCCGCTCGATCTGGGAGGCTGACCCCTCTTCCTTCATCACAATATGGAAGCAGGACGAAATCCTTGCTGCTTACGGCAAAATTCCATTGAATCACCGAATGTTAAGGGTGTTGGAGAACGAGCCTTTATTGCAGCCGTTTATCCATGGATTTGAACGAATCCCGAATGCATTCTTAATAGCATTCGTAGGCATTATTCCCGACCTGGCGGAGAATACTCGGGCATATATTCTAAATGCGATACTTAACAACTTTATTCCATCCGAATGGATTATTGACTTTACCTGTCTGACCGAGTGGTTTCCAGTGTTCGAGTTAGTGGGCTTTGAGCGCGCAGCCTGGGCCGATGCGATATCCCCTGCAGGCATCGAGTTCCGCGCCTTTGTACTTGACCTAAGAGAGGAGGACTTCCTCACCAAGCTGAATCGGACATTATCCTCAGGCCCGATAGAGAGAACACTCAATAATCGGGAAGGGTCTGTTAACATCAATGAGTTAAAGACACTATTGAAGAATTGGAGTCGACTCCCGCTCCAACCGGATTCAGTTGACAACTATATGCGCTTGTTCCCCCGTCGAAAGGCTGCGATAGGAGATGCAACAGGGGCTGCCGTCCAGCAGGATCTGCTGAATTCGATTCAGCTTCTATACGAAGGAGGAGAACGAGAATCTATACTAGGTAGACTATTAACTTATACCTATATTCAAGTAATCGAACCACATGAAAGAGTTGCAGAGCGGCTTAATCTGTCCATGGCTACTTATTATCGTCATCTGAATAAGGCACTGAAGCAGTTATATCAATTGCTTGCTAACGGGTGATTGCAGGTGTCAAAAGCAGCCGTTTGTTGGAATCAGCCGTCCTTCTCCTCAATCATCTGCTTCTGTAACACAATGCTGGAAACGTATCCAAGGGATTCCTGTAAATAGGACGAACGATTGATCGAAAATCAATCCGATTCGCTTCCTGCAAGCAGCAAAATTGATTAATCCATAATGCCGGCATCGAAATCAACCGATAAGGTAGTCATCCGCGAGTAAGCGTCGGCAGCAAATTAGATCAGGATATCGATACTCCCCTCGCCTCCACCATGTAAGCCCCGACCGCAAGAGGTGGGGGTCTTTCTATGCCTTCAATTGTAGCCTTGTAGTCGCCAACTTAATATAAGATTACAATATTTTTAGAAACCCAGTAGCCCATTTGGCTACTGAGTTTCTCTTGTTTTCTCATCCCATTTAATGTTACCAGGCAGTTTGATTATTTTGATTTTTCTGAAATTAGTAGAGCAATTAATTCCATTTTATGGTATTGTGATGAGTGTCATAATATAGGGGCTGTGTAAGGATGATAGGGAATACGAAAGAGAAAGAACGGACGATATTTGATCATGCTGGAAATACAATCAAGACAGAAGATCGAGAGATTCGAATTCTTGCCAAGTATGAGGCACCGCTGGTTGTCGTACTAGGAAATGTACTTAGCGATGAGGAATGCGATGAGCTAATTAAACATTCTAGGGAACGTTTGCTACGTTCAAAAACAGGTGAAGATCGTGCGGTCAATCAAATTAGAACGAGCAGCGGGGTGTTCTGTGAGGAGAATGAGACGATTACAAGAATCGAGAAGCGATTCT
>JARBUQ010000334.1 GCA_029239545.1 Paenibacillus sp. | reverse complement strand
GCTGAAAAGCTTATCCTAATGCCGCTTGAGGCTCTGACCGGATCCATCCCCATCGCCAGCAGCACACGACTAGGTTCAATTTCGCCTGAAGCACAAGCAGATTTACTTGAAATGATGCAATGTTCCTTCTCCATAGCATGGACTAGCACCTCTGAACGGATTCCAGCAACAGTGAAATGCACGATGTGAGGAGCTGATAGCTCAATAGCAGCCGAACCGCTTCTTATTATAGAAGGTACGTCTGCCAACTGACTGAGCAACCGGCTCCGCAAGCCCCTCATATGCTTCTCGGCTGCTGCTCGCCCTTCCATGTTAAGCCTGACTGCTTTGGCCATACCGACTATTGCAGGCACATTCTCAGTTCCAGATCTCACTCCTTGCTCTTGTCCTCCTCCGGCCAATAAAGGCTGCAGACGGACTCCTTGCCGGCGATACAAGAAACCGATCCCTTTGGGTCCCCGCAGCTTATGTGCGGATGCTGACATTAGATCAATTCCCCACTGAGCAGGTAAAATGGGAATCTTGGCGAACCCCTGAACCGCATCAACATGAAATAAGATACGAGGGTAGTCCTTCAGTAGTTGTCCGATTTCAAGGATCGGTTGGATCGTTCCTACTTCATTGTTCACTTGCATGACGCTGACTAAACAAGTATCTTTTCTTATCGCTTTCTGGACGTCCTCAGGTGTTATACAACCATTCTCACCTGGTTTCAGGAAGGTTACTTCATATCCGGCTGCTTGCAGCTGCCTGCATGTTTCGTAAACAGACGGATGCTCCAACTCCGTAGAGACTATATGCTTGCCCCTGCCCGAATATTCAGCAGTAGTGCCTTTTATGGCCAAATTATTACTCTCGGTCCCTCCAGAAGTGAACACAATCTCACTAGCCTGAACACCTAAAGAGCGTGCTATCAGGGTTCGTGCCTTGGTCACAAGACGTTCCGCATCCAGGCCGACTCGATGAATGGATGAAGGATTTCCGAAGTAGCCCTTCATAACCTCTATCATGGATTCCGCTACTTCATCATAGGGAGGCGTAGTGGCGCTGTGATCGAAGTATAACATGCTCTTGCAGTACCTCCTTTGTATTTCACAGACAAAAAGAAAGACGATCAAGCTCGCCTCCGCAACTTTCAAAGGAGGTGATCTATGACCGCTGCTCATGTCTTATCGTACTATTCACACCAATAAGGCACTACATGATGGTTAACTATTCTAACGAAGTCCAGATAAAATATTTGTTACGTACTTCTGCGTTTCTAATGGCAATTGAGACATCTTGTCCTGCAGCTGCTCATTATTACGAATTCCTAATGAATCGACTCTTCCTGGTCCTGCATTATAAGCTGCCAGTGCTACTGCTTCGTTCCCATTGTATCTCTGCAGCAAGGAAGCCAAATAACGCGTTCCTCCGAATACATTCTGCGTTGGATCGAATGAATCGGTTACCCCCAATTGCTTGGCAGTACCGTCCATGAGCTGCATCAAACCTTTGGCACCTGCAGAGGATACAACATTGGATCTATATCCTGATTCTGCTTGAATGACGGAATGGATGAGCGCTTCATCTACGCCGAACATCGTTGAGGCTTGCTGAACGATCTCGTCATAGGAGCTATTCTTGCTTCCGGTTACAGGAGGAAGAACAGCAGCCAGTTTCTTCAAGCCAAGAGGCGGCAAGGTGGCTTGCGTAGTCGGAATAGTACCGATTCCTTGACCAGTAGTGCCGCTATTGTCGCTGCCTGTAAGCTCGAGCAGGCCTCCTAACAAGGTGGCAAAGTCCATCTTGTCGCTGCCCGTAGAAGCATTGGACGATAGCCCGTCCAAGTCAGGCTTCAACTGGGCTTGAAGCAGCTGCTTCATAAACCTTGGATCAATGCTGTTCATTCATTTGCAACTCCCAGTCATAGTTTGACTATATTGTACACCTTTTTATTCCATTCGAATAGTCCCCGCACAAAGAGGCCGCTCCACTTTATGGACGGCCTCTTTGTAGATAGCTATGATAAGTCCTGTTCGATCCTAACTAACTTGGGATTAACACAATATAAGATAATGCTGAAATACCACCAATTATGACTGACCAAGCACCGAGACCTTTTGTACCTCGTGTATAGGCGATTATCCCCAGAACGATAGCCCCTCCGCCTAACCAGACAGGCAAGAGGAATAAGGACAAGAGCGCAAGCGTCATAGCAAGCCAGCCCAGTGTCCGGCTTGGAGCTTGCTCCTCGGACTGCTCGTAGGCTGCGCTCCGCTCGTCAGGACGATCATTCTCTGGGAAATCCAGCTCCTTACGTTTCATTAATCCGGGCACAGCGGCCAGTTCTGCTGCATATTCCTCTTTATGATCATTCTCATGCAGTTTCTTTTCAGACGACTCTGAATGATTTGCCTTCTGCTGTGAATGGTGCTCCTCGCTTCTCACATCCATGGAAATTCCTCCCCTAGGCTTTCGGCTTGAACGTGTGACAGCAAGTGCTGGAAGATTTGTCAGCAACATCCTGATGCTCCGAATCGAAGCCCTCGCCTGCAAATTCCTCATTGTACCTGGCTGATGCATGACTGTCGATGTCGATCATAATCGACTCCGCTCTGCAATGATTCTGTTCTCCCCAGAATGTGCAATTCGAGACGCTGCATCTCACGATTGGCTTTGCCATTTCGTATATCACCCCCAGTTACAAGTTGCCCTTCCTGCTTCCCAGCTATCCTTAGGAACGATTGGAAATGCAAAAGCCCCAAACCAATTAAGGTTCGGGGGTTCCTGCCTACTTCCTTACTATTGCATCCGATCTCCCTGCATCCGACGCTGAGTCATGTAATCTGTCTCATAATAAGTAAGGTCTTCACGCAATTCTTCAAAAATCTTCGATAGTTCAATTGTTAGGTTACGGGACTCACGGCTAGGCTTCTTACGGAAGCGAATCGCATCTTGACCTGTGTAGGCATAACGGCCGTCCTCGGAATAACATTCATTCTTAGGATAATAAAAGCCGTTCACACAATTGTGATAAACATCGTACAGAACCTTCTCCGCATAATCCTCATTGAAATGAGGCCTCCGCAGGTTCATGCCAAGCTTCTCGTAGGCCACTTCGCAGAATACAAGCAGGTGCCGCATATCGGACAAATACCCCCTGTAAAACTCCTCCATGGCAGGATCGTTCTCCAAGCTTAACTGGGGAAGGCTGTAGTGATTTAAGAAAAGTTCCATCTTGGCAATGGCCTCTTTTAATTTGGTACGGGATGTTTCACATAAATTTTTAACCTGGTGTAATACCATTTCCCTTGACCCTCCCTCAATCAGTGTCGCCTGCCAACTAGCTGATTGTTTTTGTACATTACTTTCATCCTACCATAATTCCATGCGAAAAGTAAGCTTATCCTAATTACAAATTCAAACCCGAGCTAATAATTGTCCCTGATGCATAATTAAACACATGATGCTCCACCTTAACACTATAAGTTATCAACGAAGAGCCAATTGCTCCTTACTGGCTGTGTACCACATTTTTGCATATGTCTGCCTGCGAATGCGGGTGTAAGTCTAATTCGTTCTTAATGGAGGATGTCATGAGAAAGACAGGCGCAGTATTATCCGTTATGGCATTATTCGGGTTCATGCTGTTTATAACCCACAATCCTCGAAGCACACCCGGTCCCCATACAGAGAATCCAGGACCCGCTCAAGAAATGAACATCAAACAATTGATGCTGGAGCAGGATATACAGCTAACTGATGAATTATGCCGTTCCCAATGTGTGCTTGATTTTCAGGACGCGCTTCATGAATTAGATGCTGGATCCGCCTCTACTGTCAAGTCCAAGCTCGCAGCTCTACTGCAGGAGCATGAACACATCCAATATGCAGAATGGATTAATGGACAGCAAAGCCTGCAAACGGACAAGATAAGTGAAGGTACGATTCCAGCAAATGTTGCGCAAGCCGCGGAACCTTTACTTGCAGCAGCCAAAGAACAGATCAGTCAAGGTCAACCTTACCAATCAGCTCCCCTCGGATCCGGGGATAATCGGTATTTCGTTCAGGGCGTGCCAAGTGAAAACGGTCAAGCGGCTTTGGTCGGATTGATCCATCAGGACCTGCTCCGCAAGGTCGAAGTCGATCTGAGAAAAGATTTGAGAATGGTGCCTTATCCGAGTGACAAAAGATTCAAGATTGAATCTGTCGATTCCGATACATTGAAGGATGTCAAGGTTGATCACCCCGAGGATAATGAGGGGACAAGCCATTATCACGTGAACGAGGTTGTTGTTAAATTCCAGTCAGATCCTTCACCTGCTGATTTGATCCGGATCCAGACTGAGATTGGCTCAGAATCTGTTCGCAAGCTGGGTAATACGTATGTATTTCGTTCTTCGAATATGGAAGCCAAACAGCTGATGGACTATTTCAAAAACTGGAGTATTGAATTTGTTGAGCCGCATTTTCTGTATATGACGAATGAGGCCGTGCCTGCTGTGGAGCCTAACGACGTTCTGTTCAAAAAATATCAGTGGAACCTTCCTGCTATCGGAACAATCCCGGCATGGGACATAAATAAAGGAAATCAAGAAATTATTGTAGCTGTAGTGGATACAGGTGTAGATTTAACCCATTCGGATCTAAAAAATCAACTGCTTCCAGGTTATAACGTAGTAAACGAGGGACGTGAGCCTGCGGATGATGTAGGCCACGGCACTCATGTAGCAGGTGTCATCTCAGCGTTGGTCAATAACCGTGAGGGTGTAGCTGGAATGACTTGGTTCAACAAAATATTGCCCATTAAAGTATTGGATGAAACTGGCGCAGGCAGCACCTATTCTGTTGCACAAGGGATTATTTGGGCAACAGATCAGGGGGCAAAGGTGATAAATATGAGCCTGGGCAATTACGCGGAAGCCAAATTTCTGCATGACGCCATTAAATATGCCTATGATCGGGATGTCGTCTTAATCGCCGCCAGCGGCAACGACAATACGGAACGCCCGGGTTATCCTGCAGCCTATCCGGAAGTATTCGCAGTAGCTGCTACCGACAGTTCCAAACAGAAGGCATCGTTCTCTAATTATGGAGACTATATTGATGTAGCTGCACCTGGGGTTAATATCGCGAGCACTTACCCTCACAACCAATACGCTGCGCTCTCTGGCACTTCCATGGCCAGCCCGCATGTTACGGCATTAGCCGCGCTAATCCGATCTGTTAATCCGCTGCTTAAAAATACCGAAGTCATGGATATTATGCGTAAAACAGCCACTGACTTCGGCACACAAGGCAAGGACAAATACTTCGGTTATGGACAGATTGACGTAAACCGGGCATTAGAGATGGCTAATCAGAATAGCCATTCATTATCCTCGCAATCGAATTGGATTGACCGTCAGCTGCAAAAAATCGCTGAGAAATACAAAAATTTGCAATAGTAATCTGCTTATTTGGCTGAACTGACAAACAAGCCGCCCTGATAAAGGGCGGCTTGTTGACATATACGTACAATTGAGAATAATCCACAGCATCAAGTGTGTGGTAGATCGGAAAGCCAGCCGTAAGCCGGGTTCTGTACTTCTGGTGGTGCGAACGGGGACCACATGCCCCTCCCACTATTGAAGTGACAATCATCTATCTAGGCCAGCCATTGCTGACAAGCTCAAGCGACCAACCCGAACGCACCTCGGGCTAAGGCTGCAGGCCGAAGCCTGCTGCGTTCTCTTAGGTCTTGCTCCAGATGGG
>JARBUQ010000333.1 GCA_029239545.1 Paenibacillus sp. | reverse complement strand
AGTAGCTGCACAAATATAGCGAGTTCCGGGGATGTTGTCAAGGACATAAACGGACTGCTCGTCTACAATTCCCCGCCATACGGTAAACTGGTCTGTATTAGGGTTCAGCCTCGTCAAGGCGCCGGAAACCTCGCCATAATTAGGAACCGAAGCGATATATATATTGCCGTCTACCCCAGTTATCATACTGATAGGTCTATTCTGCATGGATCCAATGGGTCCTATTTCCCGCGGGTTATGATCGGCATCCTTACCAACCTTCCAAGGCCTCTCAGGGTCGTACACAGATATATAGGATCCCGGATAACTGCCGGAATACAGCTTCCCGCCAACATTTGTCATGGAGTAAATTTCTCCTCCCGAGGAAGGGGATGGACTTCCAAGCTTGACCGTTTCACCCGTCTTCGGATCGTAGCTGAACATACGTAAAGGCAGAGCGGAGCTTCCGTAAATTTTGTCATCCGGACCCTTATGCACCATCCACATCATTAGTTCACCGGATTCATATTGCAGGGTATGAGTAGCATGGTTCCCATTCTCATCTGCAATAGTTACATGTGAGTTCGTTACGGAAACGACTTCCCGCCCCCCAGACAATAGAAGCTTTGGAGCAGCACCGATTTGTTCTACCCGGATAAGTTCATTGCCTACAACCTGATAAAGATCCTGGCTTTTCGGTGCTTTCACAAATATGTTCCCTTGTTCATCCTGCGTCATTTCCGGGAAACCTGTAAGCACCTCCGGATAGGTGATGACCTGCATCCCACCCGATTCCGGGTCGTAGATACCAATCTTAATCTGCTTGCTCCCGAGGGCAGTAACAACTTTCCCATCGTTCCGCACACGAACTTGCCGGCAATAAACGGAGTCTTTGTCGAATGTCCCCAGATCGCTTACGATCTCTGTACTTAAATCCAAAGCAAACAATTTTCCGCCTGGGTAAGTTCCACCATATAACTTTCCTTTTCCATCATAGGCAAGTGACCATATATATTCTTCTCCCTGCACAGCTTGTCCCAGATCAATCATTTCATCCTGCTCGGCATCGTACCGCAGCAAATGACCTTGGTAGTAAGTCCCCAGGTATATCCGACTTCCGGTCGAGGCAATGCCCCAAGCCCCTTGCTTGGCTCCAATATTGGGATTATTCTCCGCTCTGTACTGCGTCGTTTCATTCGTGTCCGCATTATACTTCAAGAGCAGAACAGAGTTCTCATATTGGGTCAGGGAAATATAGATGCAATTCTGATTTCCTTTCCCATCCTGCCCTACCACATAACCTTGACCTAATATAGCCCCTTCTTTAACTGGTGCGCCCAAATCTTTAAACATGATTGTTTCTTCCTTCCATTATTTGTTATTTTAGTTGATGCACTGTTAACTCGATTTTACATTGGCGTTCTACATTCGATCCAATCCAACGATATTCCTTCTTCTTTTGGAAAGAGTTCTGAATTGTCTGCATGTTTTTACGAATTGTCTGATCTGCAAGCTGATGACGGAGTACAATTCAATTGCACCATACTTGAAAGCGCTTAATTTTAATAAGAAAGGAGAGAACCCAAATCTTTCCCGTTTGAATCATAATCAACGAATCCATTAACTGAGGAGGCTTAATCTATGATCAAGAAAATGCTCGCTGCTATTGTTTTATTGGTTTCCATTCTTCCGCTCCTCCCTGCTCATGCAGCAGATATGCTCATCCCTAATTACAGCTTCGGTTCCGGTTTGACTTCATGGACACAAACACACGGTTCGGGAGGAATCACCGTTTCTTCGGAACAGGCCCGTACAGGTACGAACAGCGTTAAGATCGTAGACAACTCTTCTACAGCTTCGTACGGATTACAGAGCGATTATATGCCTGCTATTGCAGGTAAAAGCTATTATACTTACGCATGGGCTAACATTCAGAGTGGCTACGCAGATTTATATCTTCGCTTCTTCAACAGCTCCCACACTTTGCTCACCTCAGCGTACGTAAGCAAGAATTCTCCGACCAATCAATGGTTCTCTATGAAGGCCGGCGCCGTTGCTCCGGCAGGAACTGCTTATGTAGCTGTGTTACTCTATAGTAGTGGTGGGGGCATGGGGACCACTTACTGGGATGATGTACTGATAACAGCGGATTTAACAAACATAGGCAAGGTCGTCAGTACAACATCCATGCGCAGTGCAACCTTAGCACTAGATGGTAGCGGAAAGCCTGCCTTTTACCTTGGGTTAAGCGGAGCTACAGGTGTTAATGTAAATATGGTCGAGGTGAACGTCAACACGGGAGCGATACAAAAGCAAATGAGCTTGCCGGGGACAACGTTTGCGCATTCCGCTACGACTACTGTTGATAATAAGGTGTATATGGGCACTTATCCAAATGGATATTTGTACCAATATACACCAGGCACTACCAGCCCAGTCAATTTAGGCAGAGCGATTTCTGACGCTACTTATATTTATGCGCTTGCTCCGGGCGATTCGCCTGGCAAGGTTTACGGTGGCACCTATCCTTCATCAGGTGTATTCAAATATGAACCTTCGCCGGGATTCTACACATTCTTACCTAAACCGTTTTTTTACTGGTCCCATTACACCTATTCCATCGCTTATGACGCTCCGAGAAATGTTCTGTACGCTGGAAGCGGCGGGTATTATGCTCAAATCAGCAGACTTGAGAACTCTGGTGGCCTTCGCCACGATAATCTTCTCCCAGCAGCAATAGCGAATGCGAATACTGCCGTTGATAAACTAAATTTCGAGGGAGATAAAGTGTTTGCACGGGTGAATCCGGAATATAAGGAAGTTGTTCTGGATGTGAAGAAAAATGCGGACGGCAGCCTTACGACTACACTGGATGCTGAATTCCCCGCCCATTCGTACGGAGTTTCACCGATTCTAAATGGTAAAGTTTATTATTCATACCAAGGATTGCGTACTTACGATGTGAATACAAAAACGACTGCGGCTGCTCAAAACCCTGACGGCTCGCCCGTTCCAATGGCAAACGGCTATGCCTGGGGTCTCGCTACTCTAGACGATCAAGTGAATTATCCAGGTGAAACGATTGTCTCTGTTGCTCACGCTTCTGGAACTATTGTACTGTTCAAATATAATCCTACCACGAAAAAAAGCAGCAGTGAATTATTGTCAGATCTCCCAGGCGTACCAGTAGATATAAGTGCTCTTGGCTCGTCAGGTCCTGATCAGAAAATTTATGCCGGCGGTTTCCTATCTGGCAATCTTGGCGAATACACTCCGATGCGCAGTGATCTGAACAAGATGAACTACGGTGTTCCACAGCTCGAAGGGATGACATCCATAGGCAACACTCTATACATGGGCGGCTATCCGAATGCCAAGATTTATAAGAACGATATGAGCCAGCCATGGGCACCGTCGCTTGTTGTAGATATTGGTGCGACCGATTTACAGGAACGACCGTTTGGAATGGCCCAGGGAGACAACAAAGTATTCATAGGTACGGTAGGCGCATCCGGACAATTAGAGGGCGCCCTTACGATCCACGACACGATCACCGGCACCTCCCAAATATTTCGGAATATCGTGCCTAATCAGAGCATAGTGTCTGTTGCTTATTACAACGGGTATGTTTATGCAGGCTCAACTATAGGAGGCGGCAAGGCTACGACCCCAACAGCAACCGAAGCCAAGCTTGTCAAGCTGAACGTGGCAACAGGGGCATACACGACCTATTCCATGCCCGTTTCCTCCCAGGGAATTACAGCGCTTACCCTTGGACCAGATAATAAAATATGGGGATTGTCAGAAGGTTATGTCTTCGCCTTTAATCCAACTACCAATACTTTTGATTATCATGCACAAAAATTTACAGATGTTAACTATGCGACAGGAAGTCAAATTACCCAGGATGGATCATTAGTACCTGGAAGACCAGGCAGCAACCTGATATTCGGGACGATAAAAAATCATTTCTTCAAGATTGATACCTCTACAAATACGGTTACAACGATATACAATGGAGTCAATGACTTCAGAAATGCGACTTCGGACGGCTATGGAAACATTTATTTCAAAATGAATAACGACCTTTTCCGTTGGGCTTACTAGTCTCAACATCAGGACATCCGAGTAAATTCGGATGTCCTTTCTTATAACCCGCTGGGATATTATCGCAGGTGGTGTAGCCTAGGTAGACCCGGTTGTCAATTTTGCAGACTCTTGAGCGGCTTGACCGCAGGTCCTTCCATAACCTCGCCGCGGTAATCGAAACGTGAACCGTGGCATGGACAATCCCATGTCCGATCGCCGCTGTTCCATTCTACTTCGCAACCCATATGCGTGCAGGTGGCGTCAACAAGATGCAGTTTTCCATCCTGGTCAACGTAGGCGCCGGCTTTTTTGCCATTGATCCGCACGAGCGCCCCTTCGTCCCTGTTCAACTCCTTTGGCTTTTTGCCCAACCATTCCAGTTTGCCTTGTATGAAGTGTTTGGCCACATCTACATTCTGCGCAAGGAACGTTTTGACGTCCTGATCGGCCTGAAAGCGGGACGGCGCGAAAAGCTCTTCATAAGGGCTGCTTTTTCCGGTCAACAGATCGCGCAGCAGTAGTGCAGCCGCCGTCCCCGTCGTCATTCCCCATTTGCGGAAGCCTGTTGCTACATAGCTGTGCGGCTTGTCTTTGGTAGACTGCCCAATGTACGGAAGCTTGTCCAGCGTAATAAAATCGTTGGATGACCAGCGATAGGGAAATTCGGTCGCACCGAACGTTTCTGTCGCCCAAGCTTCAAGCGCCTCATACTGCTCCATCGTGTTGATGCCTTGGCCGGTCTTGTGGGATTCGCCGCCGATCAGCATCAGATTCTCCCCGCCATAGGTCACGGAACGGATTGATCGCTTGGGCTCGTCTGCACTGATGAACATGCCCTTCGGATGCTCGCCTGGTATCAGGGCAGCGATGACGTATGAGCTCTCCGCATGCAGTCTGGCAAAATAGAACCCTGTCTCGAACGCAGGAAAATGGGAACAAGAGACAACGTCCGCGCATATAATCTCGAAGCCGTCGGCTGAAATCGCTTTTGAAGGAATACCCTCCTTGATCGTTTCTATCATTGTATTCTCGTATATTTGTCCGCCCAATTGGACGAATTCTTCCACAAGCCGCGCAAGATAAGGCACCGGATGGAATCGGGCTTGATCCTTTATTGCGACTGCAGCCCGGACAGGGAAGGGCAGATTGAGCCGGTCGGTCAATTCGCCCGCGATGCCGAGCTTAACATAAGCTTCATATTCGGCAGTAATGCGCTCGGCATGCTCTTCGGATGTAGCGTAGACATATGCATTTTCCTTAACCAGATCACATTCAACACTGAACTCCCGGACTGTATCTTGAATGAACCGGAGCCCGCCGAGATTCGCCTCGTAATAGAGCTTAGCTTTTTCAATACCTAAAATCCGAATATATTCCTCATAGATCAGATCGTGCTGCGTCGTGATTTTGGACGTCGTATAACCCGTCGTCCCGCCGAGCAGCTGGCCCGCAGTTGCCAATACGACATCCATTCCTTCTTTGGCTAATAAGTAAGCCGTCGTAATCCCGGTGATTCCACCGCCGATTACAGCGATCTCTGTCCTGATGGACTCGTGCAGAGGTTTGAATGTAGGCATCTTAGACGAAGAAAGCCAATAGGATTCGGGAAATGGGAAACGATTCATAGTTATCCTCCTAGCGTTAACCGTATTTATCCTCTTATTAACCCT
>JARBUQ010000332.1 GCA_029239545.1 Paenibacillus sp. | reverse complement strand
CATCTTGATTTCCTCATAGGTGCCAGTCGGCACATTGGAAGTCAGATCGCCGGCAACACGCAGCTTTAAGTCCTGATAACCCGTCATATTAAGCGTCTTGGACAGTCGGATGATCGTCGCTTCTGAAACCCCGCTCAGCTCAGCAAGCTTCTGAACAGAATACTTAACTATTTCCTTGGGGTTCTCGAGAATATATACAGCAACCTTACGTTCTGATGGCTTTAGTTGATCCAATATGGCTCTGAGGGCAACCAATCCTCCATTTAACATCTGCACCACTCGCTTTTTCTAAAAGTTTCTCTATCCATCGTTCAACTTATCTAGATCAAGCTTAAACGAAATAGCCTGCAGCTGTAAATACAAGCCACCCAAAAAAGCCGCTTTCAGTCTTTAATGCTTCAAAACATATCATGACACTAGGAAGGATTTGGAGCATATTCGTTGAACTAATTAAAGAATACATACAATTAGAGCCAGGTTACAAAAAGAGGTGTCACTAGATGGAGCAACATTGGGTTAAAACGGCATCGATATTCATCGTAGATGACCAGTTATACAATGTCGAGCTATTGGAACGAATCTTGAAACGCGCAGGATTTGTAAATATTACAAGTACAACTGAACCCACTCTGTTCGAAATGATATTCGATCAGATCAAGCCCGATATCGTGCTGTTGGATTTGCATATGCCAATTATCGATGGATTCGCTGCGCTCGCTCAGATCATGCAGAGGGTGCCGGAGGAAGACTATTTGCCAGTTCTGGTGCTGACGGCTGATGTAACTACCGAAGCGAAGCAGCGAGCCTTGCGTGAAGGCGCACATGATTTTCTGACAAAGCCCTTCGACCGAAGCGAGGTAGTGCTGCGAATAACCAATTTACTCAAATACCGCTTTCTTCATCTGCAGCTGCAGCAGCATAATCAGCTTTTGGAGCAAAAGGTATCGGAGCGCACATCTGAGCTCGAAAAAGCACAATTCGAGATTTTACGTATTTTGGCACGCTCGGCAGAGTATCGGGATGATGTAACAGGCGAGCACACCCATCGTGTTGGACGATTGTCAGGTCTTACTGCACGAGCGCTTCATTTGCCAGAGGATCAAGTACAGCAGATCGAATCCGCGGCCACCCTCCACGATATCGGGAAGATCGGCATTCCAGATTCCATCCTGCTTAAGCCAGGCAAATTTAGTATAGACGAGTTCGAGCGTATGAAGGCACATACGACAATCGGAGCAAGCATTATCGGAGACGCTTCATTCCCTGTTCTGCGTGCTGCTGCTGAGATTGCCATGTGCCACCATGAGAAATGGGACGGGACCGGTTATCCGAACGGACTTTGCGGTGAACAAATTCCATTATCTGCGCGCATCGTCGCTATAACTGACTTTTATGACGCGCTTTCTCATGAACGCCCTTACAAATTGGCTTGGAGCCGCGAAGACGTTCTGAAGGAAATACTTGCCCAGAGAGGAGCGCATTTTGATCCGCTTGTAACAGATGCCTTTTTATCGGTTGTAGGCCGTGTGTAGGATTTGCGTCTTTTTTCAAGATATAAATTTTCAGGAGGAATTGTATGAAGGGCATGGTATTCACAGCATTTCTTGAAATGGTGGAGGAGAAATTTTCATTACAGATCGCAGACAGTATTATTGAGGCCTCGAAACTCCCATCCGGTGGAGCTTACACCTCATTAGGCACTTATTCACATGAAGAAATCATAAGCCTGGTCGTCCAACTCGCCGAACAAACCGGCATTCCCGTTCCAGATCTTGTCCGCGAGTTTGGAGAGTACTTGTTCAATCAATTGGCCGGAGGTCACCCTCAATTCGTTAATGTCAATAAAGACGCCTTCGATTTCCTTAATAATGTAGACAAATATATTCATGTTGAAGTCCGTAAGCTGTATCCTGGCGCTGAGCTCCCAGCGTTCTCCTATGAATCCCCCTCCCCTAATGTGCTGATCATGACTTACCGTTCCTTACGACCGTTTGCCGACCTCGCTGAAGGGCTGATCATCGGTTCTATCCGACATTTCGGAGAAAACATTACGATTGAGAGAACCGACTTGGAGAATCACGACGGAACTGCCTCCCAATTCACCATGACCAAACAGGAGATGGCATAAGCTATGGAAGAAATTGAACTATTACGCAGACAGTTAGAGCGTGAGAAACGAGCTCGCAAAGCGGCTGAAGAGATAGCCGAGCAAAAAACCCGTGAGCTGTTCTCCACCAATAATGAGCTTAAGGACATTAATAATAATCTGGAGGAGCTGGTCAAGGAAAGAACGGCCGACCTTATCAGAGCCCGCGACGAAGCTATTGATGCCAGCAAGGTTAAGAGTCAGTTTCTGGCCAATATGAGCCATGAGTTAAGAACACCGCTTAATGCCATCATTGGCTACAGTGAAATGTTGGAGGAAGAGGCCCAGGAAATGGGGGAATCGGCTTTTGCCGAGGACTTGAACAAAATCCACAACTCCGGCAAACACCTGCTGACCTTAATAAATGATATTCTGGATCTGTCCAAGATTGAAGCAGGTAAAATGGATATTTATCTCGAGGTATGCGAGCTGGACGGCTTCGTTCGCGATGTTGCAGCTGCTGTGGATCCGATCATGAGTAAGAACGGCAATCAATTCAAAATTAATGGCATTCCCGGCTTTTTCCGGACAGATGTTACGAAGCTGAGACAAATTATGCTGAATCTTCTCAGCAACGCTTCCAAGTTCACAACCAATGGTCATATTGTTCTGGAAATTGAGCAGGCTATCGAGTACGATAAGCCCGGACTTCGCTTTCGTGTAACGGATAATGGCATTGGAATGACCCAGGAGCAGATCGAAAAGCTCTTTGTAGCTTTTACTCAGGCTGATCTCTCCACTACACGTAAATATGGCGGAACCGGACTTGGTCTGGCAATCAGTCAGAGGTTCGCCGTAATGTTAGGCGGACATATTCAGGTCGAGAGCCAAATCGATAAAGGCAGTGTGTTCACGCTATGGTTGCCGCATTCGGTTGAGGCAGGTTCAAGTGATAAAACACTGGACATTTCTAACGATCAACCGTTAGACGGTATCCCCAGACGTACCGTCTTGATCATTGATGATGATCTTGATATGCTGAAGCTTCTTCAGCGTCATCTGCAGAGAGAGCGGTATTCCGTTCTTCTGGCTCTGAATGGCAAGGACGGACTGAAGCTTGCCCGCGAGCATAAGCCTGATGCCATCTTGCTGGATGTGATGATGCCCGGAATGGACGGATGGAGTGTCCTTGGCTCTTTGAAGAAAGAGACCGATCCTGACATTGCCGCAATCCCGGTAATCCTGCTGTCCATTACGGATGATCGCAAGCTGGGTTATGCGCTCGGCGCTTCTGAATATCTCGTCAAGCCTGTTCAACGGGAACGCCTTATATCTGTCATTCATCAATACGTAACGAATCGCGAGGCTGGCTCCGTACTCGTAATCGAGGATGATCTGCCTACTTCTGATATGATGACCAAGATGCTGCAGCGAGAAGGGTATGAAGTGAGCCGGGCTGGCAATGGCCGCTTGGCTATTGAGCGCATGGCAGTTTCAACCCCGCAGTTGATTTTGCTTGACTTAATGATGCCTGAGATGGACGGCTTCCAATTCGTAGCTGAGCTTAAGAATCATCCTGAGTGGCATTCTGTTCCTATTGTGGTCATAACCGCCAAGACGATTACCACGGAGGACAGGGCCAGGCTTAATGGCAGGGTATCTAATATCCTCCAAAAAGGACAATCTTCCACTAATGACTTGCTTAGAGAGGTGCATACCTTAATTATGCAATCCAGCCGTACAGACACTGGTGAAGGGAAGTCTCGCGAATGACCAGAATATTAATTGTTGAAGATAATGAGATGAATCGGGACATGTTATCCAGACGGCTTCAGCGAAAAGGCTATGAGATCGAAATCGCTGTTGACGGTGAGGAAGGAGTCAGGAAAGCGTTGGAGCAGCCTCCGGACTTGATCCTGATGGATATGAGCCTGCCCATTATGGATGGCTGGTCGGCGACCAGGGTTATCAAGGCGAACCCTGCTACTCTGCACATTCCGGTCATTGCCCTGACGGCTCATGCGATGAGCAGTGATCGTGAAAAGGCTCTCGAAGCCGGCTGCGACGAATACGACACGAAGCCTGTGGATCTTACACGTCTGCTGCTCAAGATGGAAGCCCTATTGGGACCTGCATAAGTGGAACGATAGTTTTTATATTACTCGTCTACCCTCAGAATCAGCGCTCGCCAAAATCCGGAAGGATGAAACTGGTGTGATTGTCTATGCTGAGCGGACAGCAGACGTTATATTCGTCCAAAAGCACACATTGCGGGTTTGAGCGGACACAGGTTCCATTATTCCTGCTAACAAGGGCCCTTTCGCGTGCATTCATGCCCAATAGCGGAAAGTGTGGCTGCGAAAAGACCCAAAACAGGGGTTTGCGAGCAAATAGCGGAACGTGTGGCCGCATCGTCTCAGCAATCGGCCGTCCTACCGTCCTTCTCACTTTCGTTCAACTTATATGCAACCAAAAAAGGATGGCTGATCAACTAGCCATCCTTTTGTCGTTAATGCTATTGGTCCCTTGTCCTGTCGAATCTCACTTGCTCCAGCCAATCCAGGCCGAAGCCCACATGCTCCGGCTTGTGGGAGTCCGAGCCATAGACACAAGCTACGCCCGCTTGAAGCGCCTTTCTTAAATACCAGTCAGGCACGTAAGCTTCTCCGCATGTCGCCACACGCAAACCGGCTGTGTTGATATCCAAGCCCACTCCCGTGCTGATCAGTTGGGGAAGAATGGCTTCCAGTCTGGCATTAATTTGCGCCTCATCGATCGGGGGAAGAGCGTTCCTGAATTTCTTAATCAGGTTAATATGACCGATTCTCTTCGTACCGGGAAGTGCTGCCGCATAAGCAATGGCTCGCTCAACATGGTCGAAGTATTCGTCCACCACACGCTCCATCGTTCCGTAATAGCTCAGAATATTGGTCTCAAAATCGGATGGCTTGTAGTCTATGCAACGCATGCCGCCCTTTCCCGGCAAGTAATGCACCGATACGATCAAATCTTCCAGCACATTCAACCAAGGAGCTACTATTTGGTCTGTGAACGATGCATGGCCATCCAGATAGTCCAGCTCCAGCCCAAGCCTTACATCCAGTCGTCCCTCGTACAACTTCTTATATTCTGAAACATACCGGATATAATCAGGAACCTCGCTTTGATCCATAGCCAACTCGCGCATCAGCACCAAGTCATCAATATACTCATGCGGCAGAGGAGGATGCTCTGTTATACTATATCGGGTGAATCCTAATTCAATCGCTCTGTCCAAATAGCTGTGCAGCTCGTCCGGATGACCATGCTTGCAAAACTTCGTATGCGAATGGCCGTCCCAGCGTAAAATCGAATACTTCTCTTTGCTTGCTTCAAGCATACCTCAACCGCCTCTTTCTCTATTCATTGCCATTTATTATACCATATCAAAAGTGCTATAATGTTGGACATGCTTAGAAAAGTAGGTGTTCGTGATGAGTCGTGCATTTCCAGTTAAGTCTGATGACATAAAAGAAAGCTGCGGGAGCACCTCGTTCCAGGAGGGCTTGGATTATTTCAACGCGCACAAAGTAAGTCATTTGACTTTTTCCCCGTCAGATCAAATGTTCAAGGCTATCGTCTATGATGGCAGCAAAGAATATATCGTTCGAGTGGACCTGCACAAAGAAGAATATATTTTTGCCAGCTGCACATGTGCGGCTTATGAC
>JARBUQ010000331.1 GCA_029239545.1 Paenibacillus sp. | reverse complement strand
CCCAAGTCTCTCTTGTCCAACCGTGGCATTCCCAAAGATGAACAGCATATGTCCATTTTTGTCATATTGGTACACACGGCCTCCACTGGATTCGATAACTGTCATAACACCGTTCTCGTCTACGTGCACATCCTGGTAGGAGAATCGTTCCAACGGGCCAACCCAAGGGGCAAAATCATGGTCCTTCAGCAGATCAATGCCTCCAAAATTCAACTGCCGGAGCTGTCCCTGCTTCATATCCTTGTTAACGGTATAAAGGAATCCTTCTGCATTCATGGCCATATTAGTAATGGCTCCAGGCAGGCGCTTCTGCTCTTCCATTAATTGCTCTTCCGTGTAAAATCGCCTCTTCAAGCTGTCTATCCAACTGAAAGGCACTTTGTTGGCTCCGAAAAACCCGGCGAATTCCCCTTCCGTGGTCAGCTGCAGCAAGCCCTGATAGCCGCCTTTGGTGACAATATAGAGATATCCTCTCTTATCCACGGTCACCTTGGAAGGAGCGTAAATAAAAGTAGAGGGAAGCAGCTCGGAATCCGGGGCAGCATAGTCCCTCAAGAAACTGCCTGACTTATTGAACACGGCAATACGCCTGCTGCCAGTGTCTGCGATATAAATGTTTCCTTCCTCATCGACGAATACACCCTCCGGTCTGCGCAGCTGCTCTTCAGGCTTCATCTGCACGCCCTTGGGAGGCACAGCAGGCACATATCGCAATACCTTTCCTTCCGGACTGAGTTCCACAATCCGGTTCTTGGGGGTTTCCACAACGAACAGATGATCATCCGGAGTAATGAACAAATCCTCGACACCCGCAAACCCTTTATACAAGGCACCGGGTAGAAAAGCGTTCGGAGAATCCACCCACGCTCCATTCACATCGCTCGTTTTCGTCTGATAGGGAAGCTCGGCTTGAGCCGGTTCTACCTGAAGTGAAGCAAGCAATACGAACATTATTAAACCAAGCAAGACTGATTTTTTCATTCGGCTCACCTACTCCTACTTGATCCCGGAATGGGCCATTGTGGTCAAAATTTTGCGCTGGAACAAGAGGAATATGATTATGTTAGGCAAAAACATCAGCAGCCCAGCCGCCGCAGCAACCCCTTGACCGACCACGTTATTGGCCAATCCATTGGTAAGGGTCATGACATAAAAGGGCAATGTTTTCATAGCATCCTCCTGCGTGAACAGAACCGACGTTTCCGACTGTGCCCACGAGCCCTGGAAAGCCAGAATCCCCACTGTAGCCACAGCAGGCATGCAGATCGGCATCACAATTCGCAGGAAGATCATAAATTCCTTGGCTCCGTCGATTTTGGCTGCTTCTATCAAATCCCTTGGAATCTGATCGATGAATTGCTTCATTAGAAACACACCAACCGGAGCGGCTACAAGGGGCAGAATATGTACGAAATACGTGTTCATAATCCCCAGATTGGACACGACCAGGTAACGCGGGATCATAACGGTCTCGGGTGCAAACATTAGCGATACAATAGTAAGCGAATAGAAAATGCCGCTGCCTTTAAACCGGTGTTTCGAGAAAGCGTAGGCAGCCAAAGAGCTGACAAAGATGACTGCTGTGACGGTAATGGCTGTTGTCAGCACGCTGTTGAACAAATATCTCGTGAAAGGGATGAGCATCGTCTGTGACTTCAGGAACATCTGTTGGAAATTGAACAATGTCGGCTCCGATACCAGAAAGCGCGGTGGATACAAATACAACTCCGTAATCGGCTTGAACGCATGATTGATCATAAACACGATCGGCAGCATCATGAAAAGAGCCATGAGTCCCAATGAGAGGCCTAACAAGAGCTGGAAACGGTTGATCCGCAGCCTTCTTTTTATTCGAAACAATAGAGAATTCCGATGTTTAATGGGGGTGTCGATCACTGGCTCCACCTCTATTCATCCCCTTTCGTAGAGAAGAGCTTAAACGCAAATTTGGACGTACCATACACGATTAGCAGCAAGACTACGGATAGAGCGGCTGCATAACCCAGCTCATAGCGGATAAAGGCAAAATCGTCTATATGATTCGTCATCAGGTGACCGGAATAAAGAGGTGTAATCGGCTGACCATTCGCGGACGCCAGTAGCGTGCCGATCGTCCCCGCCTTCAAGGTACCTACAACCGCCATCACAGCCCCGAACAGCATCTGAGGTTTAATGGCCGGTATGGTAATATAATAAATTTCCTGAAGGCGGTTCGATATCCCGTCAATTCGTCCCGCTTCATACATCTCCTCATTTACTGTCTGCAGTCCGGCCAACATGGCAAGAAACCCAACGCCCATACTCGACCATATGGAAATAATAATCATGATGTTCATGAAGTAGCGCGGGTCCTGAAGCCAGAGCTGAGGCGTATCGATGAGACCTACGGTCAGCAGCATTTCGTTCAAGTAGCCTACCCTGTCTCCGTTAAAGAAAACTAACCATACAACGGACATGGCAACCGCTGCTGTCAGAGACGGAGCATAAATCGCAAGCGTGAAATAATCACGGACACGTTTGGGCAATTGATGGATCAACCACGCCAGCAGAAACGAGAGGGCGTAGCCGATAGGACCAACGATGATGGCGAATTTGAACGTATTCGGCAGGGCATATTGCAAAAAGATGCGGTCCTGCGTCAAAATGGCGAGAAAATTACTCCAGCCTGAGAATGTGGGCGTTGAGATTGCGTTAAATGAGAAAAAGGACAGCCCGATCGCAATGATAACGGGAACAGCAATAAATGCAATAAACAAAGCATAAAGGGAGCTATGAATAAATAGGAGACGCGATCACGCCAAATGGATGCAAGAAAGGAATTCATCGTGTTGCCCCCTCCCAAGGAACGGTCATGTTCGGAACATCGAGTACCCGCCGGACTTGTCCCTGACTATCCCGGAGGCCGAATTCGATTTGCTTGCGCTGCATTTCCCGGTTGATGCCAATGATAGCTTCCTCATAGGCTTCCCGCTCATTGCCGCCTTGCAGCACAACTTTGTTCCATGCAAATTCAAGTAATCGCTGTGTAAAATAGCCGCCGGGCACTTGGGGCACGGCTGTAAACCATTTCCATTGATTCTGGATTGCCTCCAAATCCTTTCTAGGCCAAGGCAGCCCCCGGAACGCTTCAAGGTTCGCCGTATTCCAGCGGTATTCAGTGCCATACATCGACTCGATCTGATTCCCGAAGCGAGTTTGCGTTTCCGTCGAGGTCCACCATTTCAGAAAGGTCCATGCTTCATCGGCCTTTTCGGTTTTGTTGAAGATCACACCTGCCTGGACAGGCCCGCCGGCCCAACGTTCGATCTCCCCATTGCCATTGCGAATACCAGGGATCGGAGCGATCGCCCATTTGCCTGTAAGCTCTGGAGCGGCAAATTGGATTTGTTGATAGGTGTTGAAGTCGACTATGCCTATCGGGATATCTCCCAGACGAAAATGCGTGTAAAAGCTCGGTACTTGCTTAGGCAGTTGATACAGCTTGAATAAATTCGTCCATTTCTCGAAGCCTCGATAGGCACTCTCCGAGCTTAGCGCGGACTGCATCCCATCTTCCGTATAGAAGGCACCTTTGTTCTGATAAATAAACGGTACATAATCCTGCGACGGAATGAAGAAGTCATAACCATTCTGCTGTAGAGTAGGCAGAATTCCGGTCAGATCATCCCAAGTATCCGGAGGACTAATCCCTAACCGATTCAAAATATCTTTCCTGTAAATGAGCACGCTGAAGCCTTGGACTTCAGGCAGCGCATAATCACCCTTGTCATAGTGGAATAGATTCAAAGCCCCCGGGTGAAATTGCTTCGCCGCCTTTGAATAGTCCTGGAATTGAGAGAGGTCCAGTAAAGCACCGCGAGAGGCAAAATCGACCGGCATTGCATGATCAACACCCAGAGCAACGTCAGGCTGTATGCCAGCGACATTGCCGAGAATCAGCATTTGTGGATCGGGCACGAGGTTAATATTAACCTTTATGCCTGTCGCCGGTGTAAAGGTTTCATCTGCCAGTTGCCTGAGCAATTCCACATAATCTCGTCCGCGGTTCATCCAAACATCAATGGCATCAGGTTGATTCCGAGTGAAATCATAGTCAATGACGAAGGACTTGAAGAATCCGGCTACCGTATCTATCGTTTGATCGAGGAAACCGGGCTCCATCTTCGGAAGTTTGGCTCCTTGCTCTGCCACCCATAAATAATCAATGGCCAAAGGCTGTTCAAGCATGCGATAAGTCCATAAAGACAAGCTGTTCTGAATTTTCTGGAATACGTTCATCCGGTTCGCGATCGTTCTCGGGTTCTCCTTAAGATCCCTTAGATCGTCCGCTGCCGATAGCAGCGAATTCTCCGCATCCGAGCTGCCTGAAGTCCTGGATGCCAGGTAACGGGCGATGTCCAGCGTATCCTCAATCATGTCTGTCATGCGCTGATCCAGATCAGGAATATAGCGAATTAAATCCCAATCGCGATTCAAGTCTACATTTCCTGCTACTCCGTACGTTTTATCGAAATTTCCTGTAACTTTGCGAATCTCCTGCTCCAGACGACCTATGCGGTCCAGATTGCGCAGCAGCCCTTCATAGACCGGTTTAATCGGTTCCGAGGTCACCGTCATGCGAATCGTATGCTTGCCTTGCTTCAGATGGAACGAATAAGGCTTCGCTTCCTCATCCTTTAACGTCATGCCTGACCATCGCCATCCTTGACTGTAAGGGAAAGCTGCATTCAGCAGGGGTTGGGCTGGCACTTCGCCGTCAATCGTAATCTTGCGATATACATTTACGTTATTCAGATAAGCCTGCAAGTATTTGAACCCGATCTGGTAATAGCCATCCCGGGGCACATTCACTTCCCATTCCACCCATTCGCCCGGATTGCGGAACTGTTCGCCTCCTAATGCGTTAAAGCGAACCAATCCTTTGGTTTCGGGAGACATCAGTGGAGCATTCATAGATTGGAGCAGAATGGATGGGTTCGACTTCGCCTTGACCTGTTCTGCCTCTACAATTTGGTACCATTCTCCTGAAGTGCTTTGCTGCCCCCCACTGGTTTGAAGGCGATCCGGGATAATACCCTGTGTAGTCAAATAGATTTCCTTAAGAAGGATTCGTTCCCTGCCATAGACAATCCTTATCTTCTGTTTACCTGCCCTCAAATGCCATTTCAATGGAATCGAGCTTGTACTGTGCTGGGATAATCGTACATCCTTCCAACCTTTCAACTCCTCCGATCGCGGTCGAATATCATTGTTGAATTCATCTCGAGCTGGAGGATAGGGGACATGGGTGAATATTCGCTTAAGCTGAAGCGCTTCCGCTTCTGTATAAGGATAGCTGCCATTAATTTGAACGCCTCGCATCATATCAATTCCGCTGTCAGAGACAGAATCGTACACGATACCTAGCTCATACAAGCCCTCGACAGGAACTTCAACCTCCCATTCTACCCAGCCATCCTCGGCATCCCATAACCAACCGTCTCCAGACACATTTTTTTTGAAATGAGCCGGGTCCGATACGGCAGAATGCTGTTGAAAATCAAGGTGTATAGGTCCAATGATACGATCGGCACTGGCATCCGGTACATTTGACATTCTGGCTAACCAGCCCAGATAGGAAGGAAGCATATTGTCCTCCCGACTGGCGAGCTGAATCGGTGTAGGAGGAACAGGCCGTTCGGCAAGCCACCATGGCTGCTTCTCAGTCAAAGCGCAGCCTGCAACAGCCATAGCGCAGACCACGCCAAGAATAAGACAGAGCAGCGTACGGGAACATGAAGATAAATAAGGGGTCAACAT
>JARBUQ010000330.1 GCA_029239545.1 Paenibacillus sp. | reverse complement strand
TAATAGATTTGGCCATCCGCACGACTTGGTGTAAGGAGGTGTTTTGCAGAATCCAAAATTTCTTAGGTCCATCTACATTCACTATAGCTGCAACAGAGTAATGGCCTACAGCAGGCAGACGTTTTCCTACGGACTTGCCTGGCTCCAGAGCGATATTGGCTACTTGGAATTTGCCGAGTGAACCAGGCTTGCCCAGACATGCATCTATAGCAATAATAATTCCATCATCGGGCAGTTCCTCCATTCGCAGCTCCATGTTGCTGCCGTCGCATGGTTTCCCGAGCGTCCCCACAACTCGCTTATAACCTGCCTCCTCCAAAAAAGTTCCAACCAGCGGCCCCAAAGCATCACCAGTGGAACGATCTGTGCCGATACAAAAGAAGACGAGATGCTCCAAGCTCACACCTTCCTTACGAATCGTTTGGAAGAAATCCGCCAATTGCTCGCTACTTACTTTGAGCCGATAACCGGAAGGTGCGCTATCTGGTTCGGAAGCATCAGGCTGTCTTTGCTGCTTATTCGTATGAGTTGGATTCATGTATTCGCTCTCCCTGTGTACAAGATGGGCATTTCGTATGAGTTCGTGTGCAGGATTGGAAGCTGACTAAGGAACCATGTACAATGGAATGAAGGACACTTTGCAGTCCGGAGGAGGATGCCGTCATGTCAGTTGTGGAAGCTCTGGCCGCCATTACTTTGCTTTATTGGTTGTTCATGTTGATTCAATGCGTTATAGGGCTCAAGCTGCTGCAGCCTCTGCCTAGACAGATGGATGCGGACAAGGCTCACAAAACTCCGCTGGTTTCGATCATTCTCGCCGCCAAGGAAGAAGAAACCACGATCCGCGATACCGTGCAGCATCTTCTGAAGCAGGATTACGGCCGATTCGAAATTATAGCTGTAAATGATCGTTCTCGCGATTCAACAGGGCGTAAGCTTGATGAATTGCGCAAATGGTCTGAAGGAAAGCCCGAAAGCCGCATTCCGCTTACCATCATACATATTACTTCTTTACCCGAAGGCTGGCTCGGCAAAAACCACGCACTTTACCAAGGCTACAAGCAGGCTAAAGGCAAATACCTGTTATTTACCGACGCTGATGTCAAGTTCCATCCTAGCACCTTGCGTGATGCTATAGCTTATGCTGAAAAGCACGAGGTGGATCATGTCACCATGAGCCCTTATATGCGTTCTCAATCATTCTGGCTTCGCGCGTTCGTCCATTATTTTCTATTCTCCTTGTGTTTGTTCATCCGGCCCTGGAGAGCGAATATGGACCACCAGCACCGCCATGGGATGGGCATCGGAGCGTTTAACCTGATTAGCCGCAGCGCGTATGAGGGCATTGGCACTCATCAAGCGTTCGCACTGCGGCCTGATGACGACCTGCAGCTGGGCTATCGCGTGAAAAAGGCTATGTACAAGCAGCGATTCGTAACGGGCAATGACCATCTCGAGGTTGAATGGTACCCCGATCTGAGGAGCGCTGTGCTCGGTCTCGAGAAGAATATGTTCTCAGGCTTCCGTTACCGCCTGTCGTACGCATTAGCCGGAGTAATGGGACAGCTGCTGTTCTTCTTCTATCCGTTCATCGGCTTGTGGATTACGCCCGGTTGGTCAAGAGCCGCTTATGCTCTGAGCGCTGCAATTGCCATCAGCTTGTACATCTTCTGTACGCAGAGAATGACCAGAGACTCCGGTCGGGAGGCCATCGTCTTCCCGCTCACCGTCTGCCTGCTCGTCTATGTGCTGAGCCGATCGGTGTATCTGACCCTCCGCCGAGGTGGTATTTATTGGCGTGGCACGTTCTACTCCTTGCGCGAGCTGAAGAAGAGGCGTTCTTGACTTGATCGGTCATCAGGCATAACACGCCGTTATATGCGATTTGCGCACAAGAAACGGTGTCATCCTCTCAGGGATGGCACCGTTTGACGTTTTCGTTTGCACATTGTAAGGGGGACCGCACGCTAACCATGTATATAAGCTCGCTAAAGCTCTGCCAATAAGTGGCGTCGATGATACTTCCCGACTTATCCCGGCTGCTTCAATTGCTTCAATTCCGCACATAAAGCTTCAATCTCGCTGATACTGAAATTTTTCTTGTTCATAATGAGATCGTAAATCTCCTTGATGTCCTCATAACGGGAAATACCGAAATGTTCGGCCTTGATGGACGCGGCGGTAACGACCTTGAGCTTGTTCTTAATCTGTTCGACCATGTAGGCAATATTCGTCTCGCTTGGCTGAATCAAATCCATAAGGAATCTCCTTTCGTGGGGCATAATGTTGTTATTGTACCACGACCGGAAGAAACCGCCTAGCCTACAGACGTTCTCATGGACAAGCTGGATCGGGAACGCTGCTGACACTGCGACTGCTACCGCTTTCTGATTCCGGCGAGCGTTGGGTCGAATGGCACGAAACCCAGCTTAGCAGCCGGCGAATCGGGATGCAGCGTGAAATTTCCTGCGCCGCTATCGGCGAACAGCGGGTCCGCCCCGATGGAATGAAGATCGTATCCACGCAGCTGCCATTCTTCCGTCGTGTATTTGCGCCAATAATCCCACTTGGCCGTATTGTCGTATCGTCCATTACCTGCATAGGTAGGCTCATCAGCTGCTACATCCCAGATCAGATTCAAATCGCTGATCATATGAACTCTATCGAGATCAGTCTTGCATACAAACGCAGGGGTATTGTCGGTCAGGATAATATTCCGTTCGAATACGACCGAGATATGCTCCTCTGGACGCGTGAAGCTGATTACGCCCTCTTTGCCAAAAGCAAAAATATTGTTGCTGATCCGGTTCTCGCGGCCGTAGTGCTGGTGGTAGCACTGGCTGCTCAGACGATAAGTCAGATTGTTCTCAACCGTAATATGAGAGCTGCCCTCGTCCAGATAGATGCCCCAGCCGCCGTAGTTTTTCTTCACGATGTCGTGAATCACATTGCCGACGATAACCGTACCCGGTTGAACGCCCAGTATGTAGATTCCGCCCATATCATTCAACAGGCCATGTCCGAGATCATGAATATGATTATACTCTATGCGGTTGTCCCGCGAGACGTTGTCGGTATAACCCCATACCCACCCACATGAAATGCCAGTGTAGTACAAATCGTGGATGTGATTATGGGCAATTACATTGCCGTAGGCGTGCCGCGACACAACCCCGATACCACTGTGAAAAACAAGACCACCATGATAAATATGATTGTCTGTAATATGATTGAGACCGCTTCTTCCCGAGAGCGGACCTTTGGCATCGGAGCCGCTCAGCTTCACGCCTCCCGCACCAAGGTCGTACATCGTGTTATCGATAACATGATTGCCAGTACAACCCGGCCCCATATTCACTGCATAGAAACCAATCAGACGGATGTCGCAGCTATCAAGCACACAGTGACGCGCACCAGTCCAATCGATCGCTCCCGGCACATGATAAGCCGCTTGCGGCGCACATGCCAGATTGAGCTTCTCTATACCGGGATAACCGCATGCTCCCTCCGGATCTCCTCCAGTCGGAAGACTCCAGTCCGCATGACGGAACGACAAATTGCGGAACTGCAAATAGTCGATATACTGCCCTTGCTCGTGATTCCCGTTCAAACGCAGCAGCTGCTCCACCCGTGGAACCACAATCTGTGTTGTCTCCATCGACTCGCCTTCCATAGGCGCATAGTACAGCTTGCCGCTTGATCGGTCCAGATACCATTCTCCCGGCTCCGACAGATGCTCGAGCACATTGTCCACATAATATTGCGCAAAACGAAGCGCTACGTCATCCTTCAAGCCGAAGGTCGAACGGCGGCTCGATTTCACGTAACGGGTCTCTTCATTGAGCGAGACGATTGGCATCCGTTCCTCGACCCAATAATGCAGCACGACGATATCGATATCCTCTAGATTATGCCAGCGCTGCAGGTCGGAAGGAGCGTAGCGGAACGTGTCCGAGCCTTCGAAAAAACCATTCAACAGACCGGGTACGAGCGAATAACCAGGCACATCCTCAATCCCGAGCAGCCCTTGCTTCGGATAACGGGGCCGGGAACGGCGCTTGCCATCTGCAAATAACGATCGGAAGTACCATCGGCCTGAAGCGACCTCAGGCAGCTCCGCCGCCCATACAGTCCGACCGTTCAACTGCTCTTCGACCCAGCCTGTGACAGTATGTCCGCCGTCGATCACCGGTTCTTCCCCCGGGTATGCTTCATAGGTTACGGGAGCGCTGTCCTCCGGCGTGAAATCAACCGGCTCCTTGATCGAATATACACCGCCACGCAGCTGAACTCGTATCCTGTCTCGTATAAGCCCTCTCCGTTTCAGCTGACGAACAGCATCCCTCGCCCTCTTCAAGGTAGCGAAGGGCCCGTCCGTTCCCGCCTCGTTCCTTTCGGGCAGCTCGCCTGACCACTGATCGCTGCCGTCCGGCGATATATAAAACCTCTGCTCATCCATCGTATGTCTCCTCTTCCCTTCAGTTTGAGGCAGTTGTGCTGCCTTATTCCGCTTCTATCGTAACCGAACGAACCTCGCCGTTCAACTATAATCATAATGGAAATACAGAAATGCGTACTTTGATGGACACTGCAGTCTGCGAGAAAATTCAAATCGTTTCTGAAATGCGGGTTTCGCGTTCAATCAGCACGCATAAGGCACAGGTATACGATATTTTTGACATTGAAGAATAGCCTACAGCAAGCCGAATTTCAGTTGGAAGCTTCAATTTGCTCCAGCCATAGTTAGCTTTCAGCAGTCTCTAGCCTGAACAGTGAATTTCAAGATCCTACTGGCTTTAGCCGATTGTCATTCAGTTAAGATACTGCAGAAAATTCCAAAGCCACAACGCAAAAACATCACATTGTGGCTTTTACTAGTGCTAAATAGAGTTTTTTATAGGTTAGGATCAAACCTACGCCCAGTTCCATTATCCCCGTAATAATAAAAAAGTAGTTTTCTTTTGAATATAGGAATGTATTAATACGAGAACAACACTCACCATTTCTTTTCTCATTTGTTTATTCACTCTGGAACACCTAGTCTCCAACAAAATAATCTGTACCGTAAGTAAGAATTAAGCCCGATACATATTCTAGAACATAGACACTTAACGAACCCACTCCGCAGTTAGCGAAATCGTGAATCGATCGCCTTCTTCAATCGCATAGCGATATACAGACGATGGACCGTCGGCTTCAGTGCTTGTCGGGCTCGAATCTGCCCAATCCTGAATCAGCGTTACATGGCCGATATGCAGAATGAATTCGTTTGCTCCGCTCAGAGCACAGTCGGTAATACGGAATACCGGATTGCACCCAGGCCCTTCTACTGCAATATGTTTACCAACTAAAGCAGCGCAATCCGCAGCATGTACATCCACATCCAAGTGCACCCGAATCCAGTTCTCATCGACAAGCTCGCGAGTGAAATCTCTAACTGTGCCGGAGAATGAGGACTTGGCCTCATCAATTACAGGCTGACTCGTACGGCCGATGCGAGTGCCATTAGCAACAAACGCATATACTGGCTTTCCGTCAATCTCCGAATATAATCCAACTGTCCCTTGGAAGGAGAATTGCTCTCCGATTCTAAATTCGGTCAACGGATCAACAGAATGAACGAAATAATCGATTCTGCCATCTTGGCGTTGTATCCGAATAGCAGCCGCTTGGTCGGATGGTTCGTTATTCCCTGCAGTTCTAACTTCAACCCGTTGAATGGAGAGAAGCCTCCGTCCCCCCTTGTAAGGCTCAATGACGGACAAGAATCGGCTCGCATGATCAACGTCAGCTGCGCCCTG
>JARBUQ010000329.1 GCA_029239545.1 Paenibacillus sp. | reverse complement strand
ATGAGTATTGCCTGGTCTATATACGGGGCAGGCGCGTACTTCCCTGAGTTCAAAGACGCCGAAAGCTGGAGAATGCGCTCTGAAGGAGCCACTTACAAGTACATGGCCAAAAATATGAAGGGCGATGGCATGAACATTGAGCCTGCGGAAAACTACCACCTGTATTCGCTCAGCCTAGCCAACCGTCTGCAGAAGCTCGCTGCCATGAACGGATATACCGTTCTTCAGGATCTATCCGAATTGCTCGAAAGAGGCGGAGAAGTTCTGATGGACCTGTCCCTGCCCAACTTCGAGATGCCATTGATTGGGGATACCGCATCGAAAAGCATGGATATAACCGGCTTCATGAGCGACTATTCAGGCTACTATGGACGTGATGATTTCGAATTTATCGCAACCAAAGGAGCAGCTGGCACCGTTCCGAACAAATCAGTCTTCTATCCGAACAGCTTCGCCATCATGAAGACAGGTTGGAATACGAACGACAAGTATATGGTTATCGAGAATGAGGACACCGATTATACCGGCTCCCATAATCATCCGGATGATTTGAGTCTCATGATGTATGCCTTTGGCAAACGATTGATTGTTGATCCAGGTGTAAATAACTACAATAATATTGCCTCGAGCAACTGGCTGCGCCAATCAACAAGAGCCCACAATACAATAGAAGTCAGCAATTCTCCGCAGGGCAATCTCAACCGTTCTGCGATCAAATGGTTATCCAATGACGGGTTCGACTTCTATCACGGTCGTCATCAGGATTATCTTCCGATTAATCACAACCGCAAAGTGTTCTTCGCCAAGCCGGACTTCTGGATCGTATCCGATCTTATGACAGGCGGAACAACATCCGAGACATATCGACAATTATGGCATTTCATGCCGACGACTGTCAGCCTTGATGCTACAACCAAGCGTGCCAGTACGAGCTTTTCGGATGAAGCGAATGTGAAGGTCGTTCCTGCCGATCCTTCCACATTAACGGCCACCGTCCAAACTGACGGCTATTATTCCCATACAGGCGATGTGGTGCAGAGCAACGTACAATATTTGAGCTTTGGCCGCACGGCTACCGGTACGACCTCATTCGATACGGTACTGTATCCTGAGCCGAACGGCTCCAACAAGAATGTTACCGTAACGCGTCTGACTACAGGAGTTGCTGCATCCGTAGCAACCGCTCTAGAAATCGGCCATGACACTGGCAATAGCGGGAATATATCGGCCTACTATTTGTCACATGAAACAAACCCTGGAACACGCAGCTTCGGCGCATACAATTATAATGGTGAATTGGCTTACATTGAGAAAACTTCGGGCGGCAGCCTGGTCAGCACCTCTATTGCCAAAGGAACCTTGCTGAAAGACGGAACAACGAACCTGATTAGCGCTACAGCGACCGTTCAGAATCTGTCCGTTCGTTATAGCGGCGCAACGCTCAATCTGTATTCAAGCGATCTCTTAACTCCAAGCATCACAATCTACGCACCAGGAGTTACTTCCGTAAAATTGAATGACAGTACAATCACGTTCTCAGTTAGCGGAAACTTTATTACGGTTGGCGGAGCAGCCATCCCTACGACCGGCACAACAGTTTTGACCGATGATTTCGATATCGTTGGTTTGACAAGTCAAAACTGGGATTTCGAGGATAGCTTGGAGACAGGCTGGAAAGAGGTAGTCGGAACCTGGAGTATTGATACACAAGGCGGCTCCAAGGTATATCGGGAATCCAATAGCGCCGGATTGAGCAAAGCGGTAGTTACCGAGAGCAAATGGTCGGACGTCCTGGTCCAATCGGATGTAACTACAGTCGGTGCCAATGGCAGCTATAATGGTGTTGGCCTGTATGCGAGATATCAGGATTCGACCAACAACTATTTGTTCCAGTATTATACCAACGGCGGTACGCCACAGCTGCAGATCGTTAAGAACTTCAACGGAACTTCTACTGTTCTGGCCAATATCAGCTTTACGATGACCACCAATACCAAATATACGTTAAAAGCTGTTGTCAGCGGAAATGTGCTTAAATTTTATGTGGATAATGTGCTTAAACTCACAGCTTACGATTCCGATGTCTTCATGGGCTATTCCGGACTGTATGCCCACAGAAGGGATGCCTACTTCGACAATGTGAAGGTAACGGAGCTTGCTGATGGCGATAAGTGGAAGGTTGGCAAAGGACATTTCCTGATCAACAGCTATGAGCTGTACTCGGACAGCCTGAATGAAGCCAATTCGGAGATCAGCTCCAAAGTGCAGAATGATTGGAAGGATACCCTTGCAGAGGCCAAAGTAAAGGTAGCTGCATGGGGAGCAGCCCCTGGACGCGCTGGTATTGTAACCCGCTCCCTGGGAGGCAACGACGGATACCGATTCATTGTATACAATGATGGTACAGCCCGTAAGCTTCGCATCGAGAGAGTGGTGAGCGGACTTCGTGCAGATGCTACTCCAGTCGTATTAGCAGAGAAGGCTTACACCTTCAACACGGGAACCTTCTATACATTCAAAGCCGTTGCAGACGGAGGAATCTTGAAGTTCTATGTGAATGGAACGGAGGAGCTCACTGCCTACGACACCTTGCTGTCGAAAGGCGGATTCAGCTTGCATGCTTCGAAAGCCCAAGTGAGATTCGACGATGTGTTAGTTAAGACCATTCCTTAATGTAGACTTGGGCCCGACTGCGATCAGCAGTCGGGTTTTTGGTATCCAAGGCAGGCTGCTGCCATTAATTCGTTCTTCCTTTATATTTACCGGTGTTGGTAATTTTTACATGAACATTAATTCGATTCAAGGTCTCATCGGTAAATGTAAAGCTTTCTTTATTGGAGTACTCCAACCATTTCTTGTGGTGATTGCGGTAAAGCTCATCGTCCAAATGAAGAACATCCGATTTGATCTCCAAGCCTTTTTTGAACGTTGCCCTCACCTCGTCCGCTATAACCTTCTCTGTTCGTTCCTCTAGCTCTTTCATCGAGATATCCTGTGCAAGTTCTTCGATCTGAGCCTTTATTTCCAAGCTCACGTTATACTTAACCTTACCTTGCTGGAATATGGGGTTTCTTTTGTAGTCCGTTTTATTCACAATTAGTCCCGCGATCGGCTTACCCTCTTCCATGATATTGAGAGGAGAACGAACAAACTTCTTCTGAAACCAGCGTACGCCGCGCATATTTTCTTCGGATAGCCACCCCGACACGGTCCCTTTCCTGAAGAAATAAGCTCCATCAATCTCGAACATTTTTTTCTCCTTCTTATCTTCCAGCCATACATCCCGATTCAGTTTAATGGAAGGAAGCCAAACGGGCTCGCTGGGCTCTCTCAGCTTGGCAATGGATTTGAACCCATATTCCGGAATAATAAATGAGCGTTGGGCATAAATTCGCTCGGGCAAGTAAATCAATGTGTCCAGTGGCGACATGTTAAAGATTGATTTTTCAGTTAAAAGGTCAATTAGAGGCTCCTTCGTTCCATACAGCAATATGTTATATCGAATCTCCCGATAACGATTGATCATATCATACGCTTCGCCTAACCCCTTCTTCATAATATCTTCTGTCCCAATAATGACTTTGACATGTCCCCATAAAATTTGCTCCTGGGCAGTAGCGTAGAGGGAAGTAAACGATTCAGTCATCGTCTTCCCTACTCCTTTTCCAATCCAGACTGGAACATTTTGTCCAATGTTGGTATTCTCAGTCTTAGCCACATTAGTAAAATTCAAAATTTGAGCATAGGTAATAAACTGACCGTCCTTATAATCCAAGCCAATTGCCGTCACATAGGATAATTTCTGAATGTCCTTGGAGTTCCAACAGCCCGATAATAACAAAAATATAACCAAAGTCGCCCCTGCACGCAGGATTGCTTTCACTTCACATCATCCTCCTGGCTTGTCGGATCAGTGGTAGCCAGTTCTTGCGGCCTCGATTTCATTTTTCCCCAAGGAATTTTCAGAAATGATTTGAACATCTCCTTAAAATGAGGCGGGGACAGGGGCGTCATATAAGGAACGCCGAAGGAGCGCAGTCGGGACAAATAAGCAAAAAACAAGATGATGCCAAGCAGCAATCCGTATACCCCGAGGATCGAGGCGATCAGAAATATACAGATGCGAAGGACGCTCACAGCAGAGGATAACGATTGATTAACCAAGGTTGCTCCTGCCACGGCAGTAACCGCTCCGACTACTACAACAGAAGGGGAAACTAATCCTGCACGAATAGAAGCATCTCCAATAATTAACCCTCCTATCACGGTTAACGTTTGCCCGATCGAACTCGGAAGACGCAGCCCCGCCTCACGAAATATCTCGAGCAGCACAAGCAGAAGCAACAATTCCATTTGAGGAGAAAAAGGGAGCCCTAGACGACCTACCGTGATGGTCGCTAATAACCGAAATGGAATTTGATCTTGATGGAACGCTGTCAGTGCCGCCCAGATGCCTGGCAGCAGAAGGGTCAAAAAAAAGCTTAAGAACCTTATCGCTCTCGCTAGTGAAACGTAATAAAAATTAAAGTAACTGTCCTCCGGGGATTTCAACAAGAGAGACAAAGTAGCTGGTCCTACTAACACGATAGGATTTCCGTCCAAAATAATGGCAAATCTTCCTGCCAGCAAGCAGCTTACAATAAAGTCAGGGCGTCCAGTTGTATCAAACAATGGAAGCAAAGAATACTTGCTGTCCGCGAGCATTTCCTCAAGCTGCCCGATACTGTAGACTCCATCTACGTCAATGCTTGCCAACCGTTTCTTCACATCCGTTAACACACTTTGGGAAGCAATGTCTTGAATGTACAGCAGGCCAACTCTCGTCTTTGTCCTTCTTCCTAATGTAGAGGTCTCGTAGCATAAGGAATTGCTGCGGAGCCTTTTGCGAACCAAAGCCACATTTGTGATAATATCTTCTACAAAGCCATCTCGGGGTCCCTTAATAGAGATTTCAATGCTGGATTCTTCCGGTGTCCGCTGGGGGCGATTACAGATGTTCAGTTTATATAGGGACCCGGTCTCTGGCAGCAGAACAAGAAGATCTCCCTGAAATACCCATTCCGCCAATTGTTCCGGAGAGTCATACCCTTCCAATGAAATGAGCGGCAATGCTCCATAGACGTGTTCATTCTTCATGGCTGCAAAACTGTTAGAACCATTTAACTTGTTCAATTCGGGAAGTACGACCTCCCCGATTAGTCTTGTATCGCACAATCCTTCTCCATAAGCCAGTATGATGTTAGAGGAAGCATGCTGATCCAGTTGGATCGATAATATCTGTACATCTGAGGAGTGACAAAACGTTTCTCTAAGCTTTTTTTCCGTCCAGATGGCTGAGGTATCCTCAACTTGCTGATTCATGATCGCCTTACCCCCTTTGCGGTTTTCTTACCAGTGATAGTACAAACCACAAACTAAACATCACCATTACACTTACTAATGATATTGGCACATAGATCTTATACATCCACAGATAGAACAGGTATTCATTAAAAGGAATCAAAGCAATTCCTGTATAGCTGAGCAAAATCAACACTAGAAACCAAGTTCGCTTTTTCTCGCTTTTGAAAGGAAATAAGTCAGCGAGAACGAATAACGAGAAGCTGATACGAATACAGGCACCGGATAACCATTGATAGACGGACAAAAAATCCACATGCTCAAAATAATCACCTAACTTCACTAATCTCCACTGTTCATAGGGAGATTCTGCCTGTTTGGCTGCTTCCTGCGGACCAAACTCAGTTATCGCCCCGAATATGGGTCCCAATGTAATGTAGACCATAATGCACGCCAGGACTA
>JARBUQ010000328.1 GCA_029239545.1 Paenibacillus sp. | reverse complement strand
ACTAAAATAAGATCAAAGAATTCAAGTACAACAGCCGAAAGTTTTCGGAGAAAACTACATCGTAAGCATAAGCTCGGAGCCCGCCTGTCTGCCCTCCCACGCGCCTAACCGAACTCAACCGCCAAGAGCCTGATTGTTGAACTTCCAGTCAGGTTTCTCACACTTCCAGCATTCAAGAAAGGAGTTGACAAAAAAACAGGAACATATAAAATTTAATATATATTATATATAAAACATTACCTGGGCCTAGATCTCTCTTCCGAAGCTCGCGCTGTTCACCCCGGCCATAGAAGGAGTAAACACTTATGATGCATAATTCGTTGTTGATTCAGGAAGCGCTGCGCGAGACGAATTTCAATCCTTTGCACCGCAGTCGGCGCAAACACCACCAAGGCGTGCGGAAGCTGGATTTTGAAGAATTACCGCGGGAGGGTGAGATCAAGCTGCCCCGTGTCTGCTTGCTTAAGACCCATGAGACCAAGGAAGGAGAGCTTGCAGAAGCAAGGGACGATCTGGCCGAATTTCTAAGCTTGTGCGGGTTTCAATTGGCTGACACCAATTATGGGCAGGGAGCAGCGAATACCACTGTTGCTAATACGGGTGGAATCATTCGTCTCGTTATCCATACCGATGCGCCGGAACAAGGCTTCCGCCTGTCAGTCGCCGCTGACGAGGTCGAGCTGTCGGCAGCGGACTTGGCCGGAATCTGGGCGGGGCTGGTTTATATGGAGCGTGAGCTGTCTTTGCGTCAAGCACCTTGTCTGCCGTCGGGGCTGCTGAACAAAAAGCCGCAATGGGCCGTGCAGATCAGCCAGGCTCCTTATGGTTCGAACTATCTAGTGCCGGATCTCACGGATGCGTATCTTTCGCAGGATGCGTTCAGCCGGTTGATTCATATGGGAGCCAATGGCATGACAATCTATGGAGACTGGCTGTGTTATGTTCGCAGCGAGCGATTCCCCGAACTCGATTGTCCCGACTATGAGTCGAACATAGCCATGCTAAGGGATGCAGTGTATCGAGCTGGGCAATACGGAATAAAGCTCTATTATGTGGCAGTCAGCCCGAAGCTCGCGTCTGACCATCCGCTTTTCCAACGTCTTCCTGGGACAAGAGGAGCCCGTATAGCAAGAGATGGCCAGAGCTCGCAAGGAGCGATCCACAACCTGTGTTCCACGGATGGCGAGGTGCTGCTGTTCCACGGTGAAGTAATGGCCAATCTGTTCGAGGAAGTGCCCGGGTTAGGCGGGCTCATCCTAATAATAGGAGGGGAGTCTTATTATCATTGCTTCATGCGTCCTGATCTGAGCGAAGCTTCGGATCTAAGTGAGCGGACAAACTGTCCGGCCTGCAAGGGGCGAACAGCCGAGGCCGCGGTGAATGGTTTGTTGGCGGTTACAGAAGAGGCTGTGCATGCTGTGCGTCTGGGCGTTCCCATCCTGGCTTGGCCTTACAGCGCACTTTGGTCTGCCGAACCGGATCAGCATACCCTGATCGAGGGTCTGCCGGAAGGAATTACGCTGCTCAGCACGATCGACAAGGATCAGTTGGTACATAAGAATGGCTACAGCAAACGGATTTGGGATTATAGCGTGGAGTATACTGGACCTGCGGACAATCTGCTAAAGCAGAAGGAGCAATTAGAGGCGAAGGGACGAATGTTGTTCGTCAAGACTGAGACCGCGCTCGGCATGGAGTGCCAGGCGTTTCCGTACATGCCGAGTATGCAGCGCCATGCCGAGAAGTGGCGGAATACGAGCGCGATGCGCCCTGCCGGAGTGCTGCAGGCATGGATGTTCTTCGGTATGTGGGGCTCGCGTGCGGAAGAGCTAGGCTGGTGGATGAACTGGCGCCCGGAGTGTCCGAACGAGGAGCTGCTGCGGTTGATGGCGGAACGGGATTTTGGAAGAGCGGCAGCAGAAGATGTGCTGACGGCTTGGAATCATATGAGTGAAGCGGCATCGTTCTATCCTTGTATTCCTTTGTATTTTATAGGACCGGAATTCCTCGGACCCGCGCATCCGTTGATCTATGAGGGTGATCGTGCAGTGCCGGATTCGTTCACGGGGAGGCTTTATTATCTTCAGGAGCTGGAGGAGACCTTCTCTCCTCATATTCGTGAAATTCGACACACTCTCGTACTGGATCGGATTCCTCTTGCTTTCTTGGCAGGTGCGATGGTGGTCGACGAGGGTATACGCGTGGAGGATATTCTGGTGAGGGAGTACACCAAAGGGGCGGACGCGGCATATCGGGCCTACTCGCTTCTAAGCAGTATGAAGAGACCGGCAGCCGAACCGGAGCTGTTGAGCAATCTGGAGGAAGAGACGCTGCTGTGTGAAATGTTCTATCGGACTTTCTTGACCTGTGCCCACACGTATCGTTTCCTTGATCTGAAGCAGATCGCAATAGGACTGGATGACGCGGGAAAAATGACAATTGACAGGGAGATCGCTGCACTGGCTGCCGAGGAGCTGGCCAATGCCAGAGCCGCTTTGCCCTTGTATGAAAAGGCCCCTTGGCTGGATCTGTCGCTCAGAATGGACGGACAATATCCTTCTTCGCGGGACATGTTGATTGAGAAAATAAGTATGTTGGAGGTCGAATATGGAAGCGGTTAAAGCGGACAAACATCCCGCTCAGATCATTCTGGAGGATTTGATTCGGATTCAAAGCGTCAATCCTCATTATGGGAATGGAGCACTCGGTGAACAAGGCGTGGCCGATTATATCGAGCAGCGCTGTCGAAGAGCAGGTCTTACGGTCAACCGACAGCCTGTCAAGGATGGGCGCGACAACTTGATTGTGGAGCTGCGCAGCGGCAAGCCTGGCGGTGCGCTGCTGCTGGAATCCCATATGGATACTGTCTCTCTTGGCAGCATGGTGGACCCGCTAATACCTGTGTACAAGGATGGCAGGTTGTACGGGCGTGGCGCTTGTGATACGAAAGCGACCCTGGCAGGTATGCTTTATGCGATGGAACAATGTGCGCAATCACCTGAATCTTTGGCATCTGATCTCATTTTCTGTGCATCGGTAGATGAGGAGCATGAATTTCGCGGGCTTTCGGCGTTCATGGAGCTGAACCTCCCGATCTCCGGGGCAATTGTAGGCGAGCCGACCGAAATGGGGATCGTTGTGGAGCACAAAGGCTGTGCCCGCTTCGCGGTTCACACCCATGGCCGTGCTGCACATAGCTCACTGCCTGCAGAAGGCGACAATGCAATCTATCAGATGATGCAAGTCATTCATTACATACGGGAGAGAGTTGAGCCCAGCATGCAAGATGCCACAAGCCTGCTTTGCGGGTCCCCCTCCATTGTCGTAGCTACAATAGGCGGCGGCACTCAAATCAACATTGTGCCGGAATCATGTAAGATTGAGATTGATCGCAGAATTATCCCTGGTGAGAATCCGGAGAACGTCTTCCATGTGTTCCAGCAAGAAATTACAGAGGCTTTACAAGCCGCAGGGGTAAGAATGTCGTTCGAATCGTTGCTGATGGATCCTGCGCTGAATACTTCTCACGAGGCGCTTATCGTCCAGGAGGCGCAGCGAGTGGCCAGACAGCTCAAGCTGAATGACAGCTTGAGAGGGGTTCCGTATGGCAGCGATGCCAGCAAGCTGCAGCAATGGAAAGGCATTCCGACCATCGTATACGGACCAGGCTCCATTGCCCAGGCGCATTCGATTGAAGAGTGGGTCCCTGTGCAGGAAGTCGCTCAAGCGGCTGAATTTTACTTAAGCATAGCTCGAAGCTATAAGTCCACCTGAGGTTGATTTTTCATAAGAGCATGAAATAATACTTTAATAGGGCCGGCCGAATATGCCATAATTGTGAAGAGAACATGTAGCTGATGGGAGGACCGCAGCAGTGAACAGCTTTTATGATAGATTAGGTATCAAGACGGTTATCAACGCAGCAGACTCTTACACAATGATTGGCGGCTCTATCATGCCTCAAGAGGTCATTCAAGCGATGATCGAAGCGAGCCGTAATTTCGTTTCCCTGGAAGAGCTTCATCTGGCTGTTGGTGCAAGAATTGCTGAGCTGACGCGGAATGAAGCGGCGGTTGTTACGAGCGGTGCAGCGGCTGGATTAACGGTTTCCGTAGCGGCCTGTATGACTTTGAACGAACCATCACGAGCCATTGAGCTGCCTCGAACAGAAGGGCTTAGAGGCGAAGTGCTCATCTTCGGCAATCAGCGCAACGGCTTTCTGAAGTCCGTTGATCTGACGGGTGCCCGAATCGTAGAGTTGAATGAACAAGGACCAGATACTGCCAAGCAATTAGAAGAAGCAATTCATGATCAGACGGCATGTTTATTGTACTTTGATACAATTGGTTATGCGCTTAGTGATTTATCTCTGGAACACATTATTCGGATTTGCAAGGCTCGCGGGGTGCCCGTTATCGTGGATGCGGCCGCGCAGCTGCCTCCAGTTGAGAATTTGTGGCGGTATACGGAGATGGGAGCCGATATGGTTATTTTCTCCGGAGGCAAAACCTTGCGAGGCCCGCAAAGCTCAGGCTTTATAGTAGGGAAACTTGCTTACATAGAGGCTTGCAGACTTTTCATAGGAGCGAGAGAATCCATAGGACGTCCGATGAAGGTAGGCAAAGAGGAGCTGGCTGGAATACTTGCGGCAATAGAGCGTTATGTTGGATTGGATTCTGGGCTTGTTAAGGAAGCTCATGATAGGTTAGCACAGAGTCTATGTGATCAATTGAGCGAGGCTGGTATTCAGGCCGCTCTAACCTATCCCGGTCCGACAGGACAGGATTATTCGCTTGTACGGGTCGATTGCAGTGCACTGAGCCTTCGCTCAGACGAGTTTGCCGAGAAGTTATGGTCAGGCACGCCAAGTATACTTATTCCTTCACCGTCTGATCCTGACACGTTCACCCTTAACCCACTCCATATTCAAGAGCAGGAAGCCGTTATTATAGTGAACCGATTAAAAGAAATTTTGTCTGAAAATGCCTAATAGCAGTCTGGATTCGAACGCAAAGGATTATCTTGAAGGTGCTTTAAAGTGGCCTGATAGATAGTCCTTTTTTCATACATGCTGTTTCCATTTAATATTTTTCGCATGTTTCCTGGATATAGTGTAGAATTGTACAATGAATGTCAGGAGTCCAACTATATGAATAATTAGGAGCTGTATACATGTCTAAGGATGAGATTATTATGACCCGCGAGGGCTTGGATAAGATAGTGGAAGAATTGGAGGATCTTAAGACAGTCAAGCGCAAAGAGCTGGCCGCACGTATTAAGCTTGCGATCAGTTATGGGGATCTTAAGGAGAATAGCGAGTATCATTCCGCTAAGAACGACCAATCCTTCATGGAAACAAGAATACTGACTCTGCAAAATATGATCAAGAGAGCTCGGGTCGTGGAAGCGGAAAGCTTGGACAGATCTACAGTTAATGTAGGCTCCATTGTAATTCTGAATGATATTGAATTTGACGAGAAGCTGGAGTACAAAATTGTCGGCCCTGCGGAAGCAGATGTGTCGGACAATAAGATCTCCTATGAGAGCCCTCTGGGTAACTCGTTAATGGGTCAAAAAGTTGGCAGTATCGTTACCGTATCTGCTCCCGTAGGATTAATCAAATATGAGCTGCTTGAGATCAGGACGATTTAACGTTTGTTCAACAGGGAACTAATGAAGAGAAGGAGTGGCAGAGGGAGTGAGCACACCATCCGGGAAGTCCGATTACCTCACAGGTGCAATATTCGAAATCCAAGAGGCTGTTAGAGCCTCTGCTGCGCCGCATGGATTGGAAGGCAAACAACCTTGCAAC
>JARBUQ010000327.1 GCA_029239545.1 Paenibacillus sp. | reverse complement strand
AACTCCCACATCCATGAAAAAAAGCACCCATCCGATGGATGAATGCTTCCCTTATTCCGAAACGAGTTCGTTTTTGATGTTCAACAGTTCGGTTACCCGCTCTGGATCGCGATTGAAATATTCAACCAAGCCCTCAATACAGGTGATAGAATCCCAGCTCAGATGGTGCTCAATGCCTTCGACGTCTTTGTAAATATTCTCTTCCTGTACGCCTATTACATGCAAGAATGACTCCAGCAGATGATGCCGCTCCACTAACCGCTTCCCCATCTTCTTTCCCTTCGAGGTAAGAACCAAGCCCCGATACCGTTCATAGATCAAATAATGATCCTTATCCAGCTTTTGAATCATCTTGGTTACAGATGAGGGATGTACTTCGAGCCCTTCGGCAATGTCAGATACTCTGGCATATCCTTTAGCATCTATTAGCTTATAGATTTTCTCCAGATAATCCTCCATGCTTGGTGTAGCCGCCATATATTTCCCTCCTTAAGAATTTGCGTTATCAAGTTACTTTACAAGTTCAAGTACCCCAATAGAATGGCCGCGCATAATCGTCTAATGTATGATACACTGTTTAACCCGCTAAAGCAAGTACGCTCCCAGCCACAAACTCCCACGATTCAATAGTCCTCCAACTGTCTACACTACGCTTATATAGCTGCACTTACTCTGCCTTTAAGGAGCTCTTCCATGTCAACGACGCTGCTTACTCCCCCCGACAAAGGGCGAAATACCCCCCTATTCGTGCCTGAGCTTGTTTATTTTGAACCTAACGCACTGGAATACCCCAAAGGTCAGCGCATTCACGAATGGGCCTTACAGCAGAACCTGCCTATTCGTACGACCTCCTCCCACAATCGGATTACTCAGTTCCCTGGGGAATCCGATCTGGAGAAATACAAAATAGCCAAGCGCACACTAGTCGTGGGCATTCGCAAAACGCTCAAGTTCGACACCTCCAAGCCCTCAGCTGAGTACGCGCTTCCTATCGCAACAGGCTGTATGGGTCATTGTCATTATTGTTATTTGCAGACCACGCTTGGCGCCAAGCCGTATATACGGGTGTATGTGAATACCGATGATATTCTCGAAGCCGCACAGCGGTATATTGATGAGCGAGTGCCGGAGACAACCCGTTTTGAAGCGGCTTGCACATCGGATCCCGTAGGCTTGGAGCATATCACGGGCTCATTGCGGGAAGTTATCGAATTCATGGGAAGACAGGAGCATGGGCGACTAAGGTTCGTAACCAAATTCCATCACGTAGACGCATTACTGGATGCGGAGCACAACAAGCATACCCGGTTTCGGTTCAGCGTCAACGCGGATTATGTAATTAAAAATTTCGAGCCGGCTACATCCAGCTTCGCGGAACGGATTGAAGCCTCAGGTAAGGTCGCCAGAGCCGGTTATCCGCTGGGGTTCATAATCGCTCCGATCATCTGGTATGACGGCTGGGAGCAAGGCTACAAGGAGCTTCTAATGCGATTAAAAGAAGCCGTCTCCGAAGAAACGGCTAGGGATATTACGTTTGAGTTGATCCAGCATCGTTTCACCAAAACCGCCAAGACGATCATCCAGCAGCGATATCCGAAGACGAAGCTTGAGATGGAGGAAGCCCGGAGAAAATACAAGTGGGGCCGCTGGGGTCAAGGTAAATATGTATACCCGGATGACCAGGCACAAGCGCTTCGCGAAACGATTACGGGTTATATTTTCGAACAGTTTCCGGATGGAAAAATAGAATACTTCACTTGAGAAGCGCTGGTTAGAACTTCAGCCAATCTGGAGTTCTTTCCTGCAGCCATATGGTAATCAGGATCATTTTATCAAAATATAGCAAGAAAGCGATAACGATCATCAGCGCTCCGCCGATTTTCATAATCAGATTGGAATACCGCAATATCCATTTGGTCGAACCTATGAAGAAAGCAAGAATAAAGAATGGAACTGCAAAGCCCAATGTATAAGCTGTGATCATCTTGAACCAGACGCCCGGCTCTGTTGCAGAGAGCATCAGAATGGCGGAGAGGATCGGTCCTACACAAGGCGACCAGCCAGCGGCGAAGCCCATCCCTATAATAGTAGAGCCTATATATCCGGCAGGTCTGTATTTGAACTGGAACTTACGCTCAGACATGAGCCATTGAGGCTGGAACAGACCAAGCAGGAACAATCCCATCACGAAAATGAAAATAGCGGCAATCTGACGCAATAAATTCCGATAGGAATCGAACCAGTCAGCAAGCAGTCCCGCACCGAATCCTAATGTGTAGAACACGAGTGAGAACCCTAAAATAAAAAATAGCGTATGAATGATCGTCGCTCTCCGCACTTCTCGGACAGAACGGTCCTCTCGAAGCTTTTGAACAGATATTCCTGTAATGTAAGAGATGTAGGAAGGATATAACGGCAAGCAGCAAGGCGATATAAAAGAAGCAAAACCCGCCCACAAAGCTATCCAAATATTCACTTGTTCCATCTTCAATCCTCCAATCTGATCGACCAAGACGACACTTTTATACTCTAAATCCTCGTTTGGCAGCAAGGGACAAAATGAGCAAAACAATTAAAGTAAGCACCACAGTCGCTCCTGGCGCCCAGCTCCACACACCGGCCGCGACTAAACCTCCAATTACGGCAATTTCGGAGTACAGCACAGCTGTCCACACAGAATGGCGAAAACTGCGCCCGACGACCAGACTGCATGCAACCGGAACGGTAAGAAGGGCAGATACAAGCAATGCCCCCACAATCTTGATAGCTACCCCTATGACAAGCGCTGTAAGCATCGTTGTAAGCAGATTCAGTGCCCGGACAGGCAAGCCGCTGACGCCGGCAGCATCTTCGTCGAATACGAGAAGGAACATCTCCTTAAAGGTCACTAACAGCACGGTTGAGACAATGACAGTAACCACAGCAATGAGCCGCAGATCCGTCCAACTGAGCGTATATATGCTCCCAAAAAAGTAGCTGTTCACATCCATATTAAAGCCTCTACCCAAGGTGAACATGAAGCTTGCCATAGCAACTCCGCCAGACATAATAATTGCAATAGAAAGCTCTGCATACGTCTTGTACGCTTTGCGCAGCCGTTCGATTGCAAAAGAAGCAAGGACTGCGAATAACAGACCTATTCCAAGCGGATACACACCCAGCAAAAAGCCGAGCGCCACCCCGGCGATAGAAACGTGAGCAAGTGTATCCCCGATCATGGAAAGCCTGCGAAGCACGAGAAAGACGCCCATCAGGGGAGCCATAAACCCGATCAGCACTCCCCCGATAAGCGCCCTCTGAAAGAAGTATTCATAAAAAATATCCAACCGTTCTCTCCTCCACGCATCTGCACCTGTAGCTTATCTCATTATTCATTCATCAATTGACAAGCACAGGCTCTGAAATGTTACGCAAATCCCGCAAGGAATGTGCCAAGTTCGTCTCCTTACAGTTCTCAAGCTCATGGGAATGCTTGACAAAAAACTTGAGCTTGCCGCTCGTCTGCGCGGGCTCACGACCCAGATAGGAGTACATCATCTCAATGTCATGGGAAACCATAAGAAACGTAATATTGTGATGCTGGTGCATATGGCGAATCATATGGAAGAAATTCTCCTGAGTCTCGGAATCGATACCGACTGTCGGCTCATCCAGAATAAGCAAATCCGGATTATTAATCAGCGCACGAGCAAGAAATGCACGCTGCTGTTGGCCTCCCGACAATTGTCCGATCCGGCGATCGGCGATATCCTCGATATGAAGAGCATGCAGAGCATCCTCGCACTTCTGAAGATCCTGCTTGTTCACTCTGCGGAACAGCTTCTTCCTGCCATAAACTCCTGACAGCACCACTTCTCTAACCGTTGCAGGGAATAGAGGATTGAAGGAGTTCTTCTGCGGGACATAACCAATTCTCTCCCAGTCCTTGAACTTGGATAACGGCTGCCCGAATAAACGAATGTTTCCCTGATTCGGCTGAATCAGGGAAACTATCATGCGCAGCAGGGTCGTCTTTCCCGCTCCATTGGAGCCGATCAAGCCGACGAAGTCCCGCTGGTACACATTAAAATTAAGATGTTCAATCACACGGCGATTGTTGAAGCTGAAAGATACATCTTCAATCGATATAATGCTGTCGTGACAGTGTGGAGAATCATTGAGGGTTTGGAACACTTGCTTGGTTGCAGGGTTCATAGGATTTTCAAACTCCTAGCTTGTATGACTAGTCTAGCTTATCTTATTGTAATGCTTTCAATAAATTTTGCAAATTTTTCTCCATGACCGTAATATAATTTTCTCCTGCTTGTACTTGCTCGCTTGTTAAGCCTTCCAGTGGATTCAGGACCAAGGTTTCGATTTTAGCATCGTTCGCCAGTGTTTTAGCTAATTTATCCGAAACCAGTTCTTCGAAGAAAATGTATTTTACATTGTTTTCCTTCACAAATTTGTTGATTTCCACGATTTCCTTGGAGGTCGGCTCTGCCTCAGGAGACAAGCCCATAATTGCTTTTTGCGTCAGACCGTAGTCACGGGCCAGATAACTGAAGGCTTGGTGGGATACAACAATCTCCTTCTTCACAGTTTTGGATAACGCTTCTGTGAATTTGGTATCCAGAGCAGCCAGCTCCTTATCCAGCTTGCTGAAGTTCGCTTCATAGTCCGCCTTGTGAGCGGCGTCCACTTGCACCAACCCGTTCTTGATCGTCTCCGCCATATGTCTGGCCGACTTGGGACTTACCCACACATGCGGGTCGTAGCCGGATTCATCCCCATGATCGTGGTCATCCTTATGTCCTTCTTCCTCTTCTGCCGCTTCGATCAGCTTAATGCCGTTGCTGGCCTCAACTACCAATTGCGTGGAATCCTTCTTCTTAGAATCCATAAAATCATGCACCCAGCCTTCGAATCCAGCTCCATTGTATATAAACAGTTCTGCTTTGGTCATATTCTTCAAGTCTCTGCTCTTGGGTGACCAGTCATGCGGCTCAACACCTGCGGGTACAAGATTGATCACATTCACATGATCTCCGCCGATAGATTTGGTAAAATCATATAGAGGATAAAATGTCGTCACAGCATTGATCTTGCCCTCAACCATCTGCACCTTGGACTGTTGGCTACACCCTGATACAATAACTAATGCGGATAGTAAAATAAGAAATAACGGGATTGATAAGGCCTTATTTAGTTTCATTTCAACGGCTCCCTTTCATAATAGCTTACATATTGTGTGTAAATCGTAAGTGTTTCTATTTACATAATGGATTATACGTTCTGTGCTGTTTTCTTGTCAATGCTTAAAATCGTTTTTATCGAGAAAAGCGTATGAGTTTGACAGGTGGGATATAGGAGCCGCATAGCCAGATGTCGAAAAATTGCACCTTGATAAGTTCGAACATAAGAAAGTAATGGGGACATCAGCGTTTCTTAGCTTACATGCTAATAGCGGGAAATCGTTCGCTATGCTAGCCTTTCGTTCAACTTATGTAGGTTGGTGATTCCCCCCTCATTGTTGTCAGGTTAAAGCCGAGATTGTCAGGGGCATCCTACTGTTTAGGTACAGAGCAATGACTCCGTAAAGCGATCTGCTTTTTCGGGCATCGTTCCCCCTTGCTCCCGTTAGTCTGCATTGCGTTCTCAGACTTGCCTCATGATTCTAGTGCATCTGTATGAAATTTCGCATATATTTTTCCTAATTCTGATTTAATCCGTCATTATGTGCGATTTTTCATACTCTTTGCACGAGAATGCATGTATCTGCGATAATC
>JARBUQ010000326.1 GCA_029239545.1 Paenibacillus sp. | reverse complement strand
TGGAATTTCGACAATATTCTACACAGTAAAAAGTTCAATCCGGAACTCCCCAAGGAGTTACGCTTCTCGCAAACCTAATGGTTGTCGCTTCACAAGCACATCACATACTGGTCGAAATAACTGAAAAGTAGAATTCGTGTGATATCTTGACGAACGGGAAACTCTAATTAGCTCAATTAACCGTGTTCTTCAAGAAGAACACGGTTAATTGAGCTATTGATATGAAAATTTTGTCGGTGAACCAGAACCGAATTTCAGCAAAACTCCCAAATCCCTTTACTGGAGCGGAGTGCGAACCCCAGTATTTTCATTGGAGCTTAGGGTTCGCACCAGCTTTCCTTCTCAATCACCTATTCCGATGTTTCAACGCACAACTCCTTGCCTCGAAAAGCAATGCCAAGCTTAAGCACATCCCGCACGCCTCGCTCCTCCAACTCGCTAACGTAGTGCTTGTCATCTATTTGCTTCAGCGCGGCTTTTACCGCTTGTTCCAATGTTTCCCCACGATTGGCTTTCTTGAATTCAAGGATGATACCCAGGCGCGCCGTTCCCTGATCCACTACCTCTCTCGGGATGAGCATGACGTCGTAACGCCCGTACCCGCTCTCCCGATTGGATTTGACTTCATACCTGTCTCGCAGGCTGACCAGCAGTCCCAATACGAAGGCATGATACACTTTCTCCGGCTCGGTCCCTGCTGGATCAAACATGCTGAACGTATGGGTGACGAAATCCCGAAATATTTGCTCAAATGTCTCAACATCCCCACTCACCAACGCCTCCAGCATCACCCGCTGCTGCTCGCTGTGGATACTAGTCTGGAACCACCCTCGTATGATGTCTTCGTACAAGTACGCCACTTCGCGGTTTGGAATCTTCATCTCGCCGTACAGTCGCAGATCCCGCTCCTTGGATACAACCTTCAAATACCCGCTGAACAACAAAAAGCTCCAGAGCGTCTCCGAACTGCGATTGATATCCCGAAACACGATGTTGTCGTCAATCTCCTTGCGAATAGTCTCACCCCGTACCAATCGTTCCAGTTCTTTTTTCGTCTCCCCGCCGCTTTCCGTCAGCAACTGCCGAATCAGGTCGTTACTGCTTGTGTTCACCCAATACGGTTGCAAGCCTTCCTCCCAATTCGCACAGAAGTTGACTATCGACCAAGGATTATAAATAGTCGACTCACCGAATATATAACCGTTATACCACTCTCTGACTTGTTCGAGCTCGAGAGGTACTTGACTGTCTCTCAACATTTGTTCAACTTCTTCATCAGTCAGACCAAAATGAGTACTGTAGGGACGTCTCAGCAGCGTGCAGACCTCCAGATTGTTCAAACCTGAGAAAATACTCTCCTTCGCTATACGCAGGATGCCCGTCAGCACTCCTTTTTCCAGACTGGAATTGTCTTTGAGCGCGCCGCTCAGGAGATTACGCATGAAGCCGACCACTTCGTCGTAGAAGCCGTGAAGGGATCCCTGTTGGATCGGGGTGTCGTATTCGTCGATCAGGATGACCGTTTTCTCTCCATAATAACGGTAAAGGTAAGCGGACAAGTTTTTCAAGCTTTCTTCGTATGCGTGAGGACCGGCTGTGAGTTCAATAATCTCTCGATACACTTGTTTTTCGTGACTGTCCATCCAATCTGCTTCCAGCACCATTTTATGCCGCAAATATTCCCCTCGTATGACTTCCTTCAATTTAGCCTGGCATGACGCCCCACTCAGACTCTTAACATCCTTAAAGGTTAGAAAAATAACCGGATGCTTTCCCTGTTTATCTTTGTAAGCCTTTCCTTGCCCCCAGATGGCAAGCTCCTTGAATAGCCTGCTCGTATCAGAGTCCGTCTTCTCGTAAAAGTAGCGCAGCATGGACAGATTAAGGGTCTTTCCAAAACGGCGCGGACGAGGCAGCAGAATCACCTCGCTTCCACTGTCTATCAATTCCTTTATGAACAAGCTTTTGTCCACATAGTAGTAATCTTCTTCGATGATTTTCTGAAAATCGCTAACTCCAATAGGGAACTTTCTCACCGTGTTCATCCCCCTTCCACTATAACAATTAACGCTTCATATAAAGCCACGATTTCTCTCCATTCTATTATATCATCATCCTTTCCTAACAGGGAGCTGTGTAATCAAGCATTGCTCTACAGTGATTTACTCTCATTCCGAAACTCCCCCATTTCCCAACCCATCTTTATCGATTAGACTAAAGGGTAGATGTAACATGCGATGGAGAGGGGTTTGCAAGGTGAAGCCAATATTGGTCGTTGAGGATGAATATGCTATATCACTTGTATTGAAGGCTTATCTGGAAAAGGAAAATTATGTAGTGCAGCAAGCTTTTACATACGAAGAGGCTCTGGATAAATGGAACAAGCATATTCCCGCTCTCGTGCTGCTGGATGTCATGCTTCCCGATGGCAGCGGGTGGGATCTGCTTAAGATGATCCGGGAGAGAAGCTCCTGTCCTGTCATTATGCTGACCGCTCTCGGCGATATGCACAGCAAGCTGGACGGGCTGAAGCAAGGAGCCGACGATTATATTCTCAAGCCCTTCGTCGTAGAGGAGGTTCTCGCCCGAGTGAATACGGTGCTTCGCCGGACCTCCCATCTATTCGAGCAGGACAGTGCCTTGTTTCTGGGCAGTCTCAAAATCGATTTCAAAGCCCACCAGGTGTTCCTCCACGGCACCCCTCTTAAGCTCGCACCCAAGGATCTGGCCCTATTCCTCCTTCTTGCGGAGCATCCGAACCAGACGTTAACGCGGGAGCAATTAATAGAACGGATCTGGGGCTTTGACTACGAAGGAAGTGACCGGGCTGTTGATCTGTCGATCAAACGAATTCGGCAAACGCTGAAGGATTGGCCCTCTGAGGAAGGTGATATCCTGACGCTGCGGGGAACGGGGTATCAGATTCGTGTTCATACATAGGAACAAGCAGCATAATCTTCTTCGCTATTGGACCCCCCGCTATTTTATCACTTTGCTGCTCGGCTTGATTCTCGTTGGCATTCTTTCTTCTTATTGGATTCGATACTCCACAGAGCAGAGTCAAATTGAATTGCTGAATATCATGGTGGATGAAGCAGACCAATTCATCGATGCCAATGGAAAACTGCTCAGGAATGCGGGACCCGAGTATGGAAGGTTTCTGGATGAACAGAGGACCCGACATGGCCTGGATTCAACTCCGTTCGTATATTTTACCGACAATGAAGGAAATTCTGTCTACGGTCGCCCCAACAATCCTCCACAAGAGCTGGGTGCGCATTTCCGTCAAAATGCAGGCCTTCGCAACCCGGAGCAGCAGATGAAATCGATTGTCATCCGGCAAGATGAACCTTATCGTATGATGATCCGGACTCTCAGTGTCGGCTCAGAGCTGGTGGGGCACGTCTATTACATGCTGGAGGAAGAAAAGCTCACCGGCAACAGAAGCGCCATCAAGTTAATGCTGGTTATGCTGGGCAGCGCAACCTTGCTCGGCTGGGCGGTTATTTATTTGCTGGCGCGAAGATTGGTCAAACCCGTTCAGGAGGTAGCGCAAGCGGCCAAACAGATCGTAGCCGGCAATTACGAGGTCACATGGACCACACCCGTAGAAGGCAAGGAGGTACAGGAGCTGCAGCATTCCTTTCAGGAAATGGCCGCTCGTCTCAGTCATCTGGAAAATTTGCGAAATCAGCTGCTGGCCGGAGTAACTCATGAGCTGAAAACGCCGGTCACTTCCATTAGCGCACTCGTGCAGGCTGTGAATGACGGAGTCGTAACGGGTGAAAATGCGAAACAGTTCCTGGAAATCTGCCTCAAGGAATGCGGACGGCTGCAGAAGATGATTGAGGATTTGCTGGATTTCAACTCTTTTGCTGCATCGTCCTTTCAAGTGGTGAAAGAGAGGACGAATCTGAATACGCTGCTTCTGGATATTGCTGCTCAAAGTGAATTGTCACCGAGCCTGAGCGACTGTCTCCCGATTCGTACTCAATTACCTGTAGTGGAGCTTTTCGCTCTGACCGATCCTTCCCGGCTGCAGCAAGTTGTGTCGAATCTGCTTAACAACTCCAAAGCCGCCATGGTCGCGACAGGGACTGACGGAAGCATTAATGTTTCCTTATATGAAAAGGACGGCCTTGTTCATATTGAAGTTCGGGATCAGGGTTCCGGTATTCCAGTAGATGAGCAGCCTTTTATATTCGAGCGTTTTTTCCGGGGGGCAGTTAAGCAGAAGAATGTGCGGGGAATGGGCTTGGGGCTGCCTCTGAGTCTGATGATTATGAGGTCGCTGGGTGGAGATTTGAAGCTGCTGGATAGCTCTCCGGATGGAAGTGTATTCCTGGCAACTTTGCCACGGGAGTAATAACGGAATAACTTTTCAATCCTGGCAACACGTCTGGACCGAAATAACTTTGTATTCTTAGTAACATCACTGGAACGGATCGACTTCTTCCTGACACAATCCGTAATTACAATCAGGGTATACGGCAGCACCGTCCTTGATTGCGTATTGAAAATTGAAGGAGTCGATTCTATGAAAAAACCATTATTGTTAGCACTACTCATCTCCGCTATTACGATAACCGGTTGTGCAAGCAGCAAGGAACAACCAACCGCTTCCTCATCTGCAACTGCCTCGCCTCAACAAACGGCGGCACCACCCACCACCGCTGCTGCAGCAGGAACATCAGCCTCAAACACAGAGCAAGCAAGCTTTACACAAGGACCAGCCAAAACCATTAATCCCGGACTATTGAATTGCAAGGGCGGTCTCATAGCAGCGTTGGGGGAAATATCTTCTGATGATGGAATCAAATGGATCGTCCCGTCAGATGTGAACATTAAGATAAGTGATGCCTCTGACTTGTCCAACCCGTGCAAAAATGTCCAGCATAAAAGTATCGCGGCTGTAGATCTGAGCAAGGTGCCTGTCATCGAAATTGATCCGGACGGCAAGCTGATTACGGGATATATATTTGCCGACAACTATTTCGAACTGTACATAAATGGCAAACCGGTAGCCAAGGATGCTGTGCCCTTTACTCCTTTTAACTCCCATGTGGTGCAGTTCAAAGCCTCTTACCCAATGACCTACGCCATTAAGGTAGTCGATTGGGAAGAGAATCTGGGACTGGGCACGGAGGAAAACAAAGGCAGTTCCTATCACCCAGGCGATGCCGGTATCGTTGCCGTATTCAGCGATGGAACCGTAACAGACAGCAGCTGGAAAGCCCAGAACTTCTACATCTCTCCTCTGGCGAATAAAAGTGATCTGGTTATCGAGGTGAAGGATGGCAAGACTATTCGGTCTACGCCCAAAGCCTCCTCCATGCCCTCTTGCGAGAAAAAATGCTACGCAGCTCACTTTAAAGTACCGGAAAACTGGTACGCCAAAGCTTTCGACGATTCCAAGTGGCCGAGCGCTACAGTGTATAAGACAGAATCGGTTGGAGTAGACAACAAGTCGGAATATACGAATTACAAATCCGAATTCAGCAAAGGCTCCTTCATCTGGACGAACAATCTTGTTCTGGATAACGAAATCATTATTCGCCGCACGGTTGAGAAAGCCAGTAAGTGATGAAGCAAGTACGAAAAACCTGACTGGAAGTTCACGAAGTTCACCAGTCAGGTCCTTGGAGGGGGAATTCAGTTTGGCGCATGGGAGGGCAGACAAGTGGGCTCCGATCGCGGTTGTCCTTGGGTTCCTTAGATTATATTTTTTAGAGGTTGGAACCCAAAGACAAAGGCGAACACTTCGTTTCTCCGCTCCACCTGCCTGCCCTTTTGCTCACACTTTTGGTCTTTCTCGAC
>JARBUQ010000325.1 GCA_029239545.1 Paenibacillus sp. | reverse complement strand
TTGTACTTCGTAAGCATAAGCCTAACAATTGCGGAGCAATTGTACTTCGTAAGCATAAGCCTAACAATTGCGGAGCAATTGTACTTCGTAAGCATAAGCTTAACGCTCGACATTTGCTCCGCGAATGTTATTCTTATGCATAAAGCTCGCAGCTGCGACTGTGAGCTCTATTAATTAAAAGAAGAACTGGAGTTGTTGGCTTCTTCAGAGCTTCTCTGCTGCTGCTGCTGTTGTCTGTTCTCCTTCGCTTGTTGAAGGGAATCCATAACTACCTGCTTGCTTTCCTTGGCCCGGTCAAGCAAATCCGTAGCTTGGCTGCTCACCGTGCTCGCAATGTCCTTGCCTCGCTCGCCGACAGTTGCAGCAAGCTCTTGTGTTTTATCAGATACTGCACGATATCTCTTGGAGAGATCTTCTCTAACCTCGGCTCCGCTTTTAGGTGCCAGAAGCAAAGTAGTTGCAGCTCCTATCGCACCGCCAATTACCATTCCCATCATCATTCCACGGCGTTTTGTTTCAGTTGCCATTCTAATCCACTCCTCTTCATCATGTATTGTTGTGTATTGTTGAATAGTTCTAAGTAACCATCTTTTCTTCATTTGAATCAATGTGGTATAACTACTAGTAGGAGTGGAAGAATAGAAGTGCCCAAGAAAGGGACGTTCAGATGAGCATAATTATTGTTGACGACAACGCAACCAACCTGTTGATTATCGAGAAGATTTTACGCAAAGAAGGATATGAGGATCTGGTTCTTGCTGCCTCCGCTATGGAGCTGTACGACATTTTGGACATTGATTCTACAAGTAAGAAGGAAGTTACAGTAAATTTGATTCTGATGGACATGATGATGCCAGAAATTGATGGTTTGGAAGCATGCAGACGCATTCAAGAGCTGGATCGATTTCGGGATATCCCCATCATATTCGTTACCGCACTGGGTGACTCTAATAAACTAGCTGAAGCATTGGATGCTGGGGCGATTGATTATGTAATGAAGCCGATCAACAAGGTTGAGCTGCTTGCACGCATACGGTCCGCATTCCGGCTCAAGATGGAGAAGGATTGGCATAAGGAAAGAGACAAGCGTATCAAATATGAGCTGGATCTGGCAAAGCAAGTGCAGCGAAGCGTACTAAGCGAACCCATTCAAGACGGTAAAGTGGAGATTGGCGCTGTGTATAAGCCTTCCTCAGAGCTCGCTGGTGATTTCTATGCGTGGCATCGGATCGGACCGAGCCGTTACGGCATTATTTTGCTCGATATGATGGGGCACGGAATTTCTTCTTCCTTAGTGTGCATGTATATCTACTCTCATCTGCAGGATACAATTACACGCATCTCCGATCCGGAGGAGGTTATGCACGAATTGAACCGACATATGAATCAGCTGCATATGTCTGACGAATTGATCCAGTATTATTTCACCGCGATATATCTCGTACTCGACACCGAACAGAAGACGGTTGAATATGTCAACGCAGGCCACCCGGCCGGAGTCATTGAAGTGGATGGGGAGATTACGACATTGTCTGAAGGCTGCTGTGCGATCGGATTTTTCGACAACATTGACATACGCAAGGGGATGATCCGTTATCAGCATAAGATGAAAGCCATGTTATTCACTGATGGACTCATAGAATGGATTGGCGAGGATCAAGAAAGCGGAACGGATAAGCTGTTGCAGACACTAAGAAGTAGCTCAACCTGGGCTACAGATGATCTTATTGAACGTCTTGTTCCCAAATCAGACACGAATATACAGCAGGATGACGTATGTCTGGTGTTGATTGAAACCAACTAGATAAGTTAATGCTTTTGAGATTTCCATAAAGTTCCACAGACACGTCTTCAATTCTGTTTATTTGGATTGAAGGCGTGTTTTCTGTTTCATTGTACATGTATGAGGTTATAAGGAGATATATAAGCTACTGGAAAAGGGGATGACCATATGATGACCGCCGCAACAGCAATTAGCGCAGAACAGCCCGATGTCAGCTTCATCTCGAATAGGTTCCCGGGTTACTCGGGACCAAGGGATGCTGTCCTTCAAATATGGGAGCCGAATGCGAAGCAGGTTTGCGTTGTAGGACCATTCAATGGTTGGGATGGCAGATGGCATGTGATGGATGAGCATGCCGGTGTATGGTCCCTTTACATACCGGAGCTTGAACTAGAATCGGTTTATAAGTTCGAGATTATAACCCAAGATAATGAAGCTTACCTGAAATCTGCTGCTTACGCTCTTCCTGCCAAGCTTTTGTCCGATGCAGGGAGCGGGAGGGGGATCATCGTATGAGATACATGAGCATTCTTGGCCTGGTTGTCGGAGGGGTAATCGTATGGACGGGCTTGTCCTACGGAGGAGATGCATCCTACGAAGCATCTCCTGTCGCAGTAGAAGCTCAAGCTTCTGTGGCACATATGGAGACCCAACCTGCAGACACTACGCTGGCTGCTCTTGCTTCTCCTGATCCAACTTCCAGTCCTTTGCAGAGTCCTACACCGTCCATAACACCTGCGCCAGCTCCTTCCGCGGTACAGACGATCTATAATTTGCAGTCGGTTGATGGAATCTCCCTTACTTTTGACCAAGAGGATGTAGTTGAGCAGTTAGGTGCTCCTGTTCAAATTACGAATGATGAATTTACCGTACAGTTCCAAATATACCATTACCCCGAGATGAAGATCGGGTTTAGTGAAGGTTACGTGGATTATGTAAAGGTGTTGGCCTCAGCGGGTACCATATCGATTGACGGACAAGTGATTCCGATGACGGTTGAAGCACTTGTTCACGAACTTGGAAATCCGGATTTTACCGCAGAGGATGGATTGGTGTTCAAAGGCCCGCGAGCCGTAGTTAAGGTGTTTGTAGATACAGAGACCCGATCGATTACTTCTGTTGATTATTTTCACAGAACGAGTGCATGATAAAAATACATTTAATAATGGCACTTGTGCCTACAGCGTGTTATTGGTAGTATGCTACTATAAACCTTTGTCCCAGGAGCGATGACAATGACCATACAGAAATTTAATATCGACTGGCAAGAATCTCAAGAAGAGGTTATTCTTCTCCTTAACGGAGAACTGGATCTCTCGGTTGCCCCAGAGTTTCGCAGTGCACTGGAGAGAATTGTGAACAGAGCGGATGTTATTCTGGTCTTGGATTTGCAGCGTTTGAAGTACATAGACAGCACTGGAATCGGAATCCTCGTGTCTGTGTTGAAGATCAGAGATGAGATCAATGCGCCGTTTCTCGTAAGAAACATTCCCCCAGCCATTAGAAAGCTGTTTGATTTAACTGGTATTTCCGGATTTCTAATTGAAAGGACGTAATGGACAAGCATGAATAACATTCGTTTACAAATACCCGCTCAGGCGGACTTTATCGATGTGGTTCGATTGTGTCTTTACGGAATCGCAAGCAAGGTTGGATTTACTTATGAGGAGATCGAGGATATGAAGGTGGCGGTCGCGGAAGCATGCAACAATGCGGTCCTTCACGCTTATCCGGATCAGAATGACGGTGTAATTGATATTCGATTCGATTGCGATGCTACCAGCATCAAGGTTGTAGTTAAGGACTATGGTGTCACCTTCAACCACATCAATGCCCTCCAAGAAGCAGCTCCTCTTCAAGGCGTTCAGGCCAGGGAGCTGCAAGCTGGAGGTTTAGGCATTTATTTGATGCAAGCCTTGATGGATGAAGTAAGTGTGCAGTCGGATCAAGGAACACAAGTAACTTTGACTAAGTATAAAGGGGATTAACCAACACGGATCTGTGGTAAACTTTACCGCTGGGTCCGTGTTCTTTTTTTGAGGCAGATACGATTCAAATAGGCGTTAGCGGGGTAATGAAGCAGTATAATGAAAACTTAAACCCATGTGAAACCATTTGTTTACTCAAAAAAAAGGAGGGGTCGGTCATGATTCTGCAAATCAGCTTAGCGGTTGTTGCATTGGCGTTCGTAGTTCTGGTGTTCTACCTGGTGCAAACACTCAAAACATTAAATGGTTCCCTGGATGAAATTAGGGGCACTATGGTTCAAATGAAAGGCGAATTAACGCAAGTCAGCTCCGAGGTGAAGGATGTCTTGCATCATACGAACCAGATGGCAGTTGATGTGCGTTCGAAGCTTCAAGATTTGGACCCGCTATTCAATTCAGTTAACGATGTAGGCCGAGTAGTGAATGATTTAACTTCTACTGTCAGACAATCGGCAGAAACGGTAACGTCTATTATTGATAAAGGCAGCCGCAAGGTGCAGACAGCTAATCCAAGCAAAATCAGTGCTATTATGAATGGAATTCCGGTAGTCATTGATATCTGGAGAAGCTTGAGAAGCCGGAAAAATCAATCGACTGCTATCGTACCCAAAATCAACTAATTCGACATATCGCACCTATACCATAATCATTTAGGAGGAATACATTTTGAGCGCTCTAAAAACATTTCAAATTATTAAACAGAAGGATGAAACAGAAAACAAGGTCATGCTAAGTGGGGATCTGGACTTATCGGTTGCATCAGATCTGGCTGAAGAATTGCATCCGTTGATTCATCAAAAGGATCGTGCCTTAACTCTGGATCTTCAAGGACTCCATTATATAGATTCCACGGGCATAGGGATCATAGTATCCATACTGAAAGTCAGAGATGCTATGAAGGCTCCATTCACGGTTACGCATATTCCTCCGAAGATTAAACGATTATTCGATCTAACGGGTATTACGAAGTACATGTCTGTCCCGTCACCGCAGAACTCCTAGGAAGGGAAAGAACTAAAGTATGAAAAACTCAACTGTAAACCTAACTGTGCCGGCACAGCCGGAATACTTGGATGTTATAAGATTGACCTTATATGGTCTGGCCTCCAAGGCCGGATTCTCCTTCGAAGAAATTGAAGATATGAAAGTAGCTGTGGCGGAAGCTTGCAATAACGCGATTCTTCATGCTTACAAAGGCCGTGCTCCTGGTAATGTTCAGCTTCGTTTCAAGCTGGGTGAGCAGGAGATTACGATTCACGTCAAAGACGAGGGCAATAGCTTCAATTATGAACATGTTGCTCATAGAGCGGTGTCCTTGCACGATCAATCGCTTAATGAAGCTAGAATAGGTGGACTTGGAATCTTCATGATGCAAGCCCTTATGGATCACGTGCAGGTCCATACGGATGGCGGCACGGAGGTTATTCTTACCAAGCGCCTGAGTAGAAAAGAGGAAATGGCATGAGTTCTAACGCAGCTTCACAGTCTCAGAATGAAACGAACCCTTATCTGAAAAGGTATCAGGAGACGGACTGCAACGATGCAGCCACGGAGCTGCTTCTTCATTACGAACCGATTGTGCGTATGGCAGCCGGTAAAATGTCGCGCAGTCGACCCGATTTGTATGAAGATTTGTTTCAGGTAGGCCAGATGTCCATGCTGCGTTTGTTCAAACGGTATGATTCCACGATGGGTATTCCGTTCGAAGCATATGCCATGAAATGTCTGATTGGCCACTTGAAAAATTATTTGCGGGATAAATCCTGGTACATTCAAGTTCCAAGAAGAGTAAAAGAAAAAGGGCTGCTTGTACAAAATGCAATTGCAGATTTAACGATAGAGCTGGAACGCTCTCCCAAGGTCGAAGAGATCGCTGCCCACTTGGAGCTTTCAGAGGAAGAGACAATCGAGATATTGGCCGGACGCGATTATTATCACTATACATCGCTCGATACTCCGCTCTCGAATGAAGGAGAGAGCGGCGCAACGATTGGCGACTTAATCGCGGTTCAGGCTGATGACTATGGCACGCTCGAGAAGAAGCTAGATCTGGAGCAGGCCATGGAGGACCTGAA
>JARBUQ010000324.1 GCA_029239545.1 Paenibacillus sp. | reverse complement strand
CATTTCAATTCTACCTCCGTCTAGATCTCGTTTTTTACTACTCTAGAAGTTTAACTATACAATAAAACGATTCTCAAAACACTTAAAAATCTCTTCGTCGTTACCATTGCGGATGATCTTTGAGAGCGAATGTACAGCCAGCCTGCTTCAATAACTATCCCTTAAGGGTAATTAAATGTTATGACCTAGTTTCAAAATGAAGGAGCTGATAGCGATGAGTGTTCTCACTAAGAAACAAACCAGCGAGCTGAAGGAACTCCTTTTGCAGGAGAAAAAGGACTTGGAGAAACATTTTGAGATCGAAGCTGATAGGCAAGGCGATTCGCTTCGTGAATCCACTGGTGAGCTGTCGACCCTCGACAACCATCCGGCAGACATGGCCACAGAAGTGTTCGAAAGAGGCCGCGATCAGGCGATCGATGACAATCTGGAGCATCAGCTATCGAATGTGAAGGACGCATTGTCGAGGCTGGAAAATGGCGGATACGGGGTGTGTCAAGAATGCGGGAGCAACATCCCGTTCGAGCGGCTTCAGGCTGTACCCAACACGGCTTATTGTATGGAACACGTTCCGGAGCGTGGGCTTACGGACTATCGTCCAGTGGAGGAGGAAATAATGAATCCTGCCCGAGGAGAGATGGATCCAGATAGCTTAACCGAACAGAGCAATCTGGATGATAACGATACATGGTCTACGGTTGAGCAATACGGAAGCTCGGATTCTCCTGTTACGACAGACAATCCGGATCCACTCCGTGACAACGGAATCGATGGGATTGATAAAGAACTCGTCGATATTCCAAAAGACAAAAATATTTAAAAATTGTTTCTAACAGACAAGAGCAGGCTCCGATGAATGCAGCCTGCTCTTGTCTGTTATTTCACGCCGGCATTCCGAATTATTTTCGTCATCATTTCTGAATTGGGATAGTTCACTTGCTCATATCGCTTAATCACATCTTCCAGCTTGTAAGGAACACGCTCGATTGATGTACGAATTCTTCCCTGCTCCAGCTCTACGATAGCATAGGAAGCTTTGGCTAAACCGTCAAAAGGCAGACCGACACTTCCGATGTTGATCACAATTTTACCCTCGATATAACGTATGAAGGGTTTGTGGATATGGGCGTAAATGTAAAGATCCGCATCAGCTGCCGACATAAGCTTCGCTCTTAGTCCCTCATCGTCAGTGCTGGGAAGCACAATCTCGAACAAGCTGTCAGGGGTCGCATGGAAAGCACTTATTGACACCCCTTCAATGTTCAAATCAAGTGCAGACGGCAAGCTTGCCAAATAATCAATATCTTGCTGATGCAATTGCGAGACCGTCCAGTTGCGTTCCACGTTCATTAAATCCATAACATGATCGGGAACCTCTCCCTTCATCACGCCGCGAACTACCCATTCATCTGCATTCCCTTTAATCACTCTGGCATTTAAGGATTGAACTAATTCAAGGGAGCGCTTGGGATCCGGTCCGCGATAGCAGAGATCGCCCAGGACATAGATTTGGTCAATAGCCAGTTTGCTTATATCGTCCAGAACGGCTTCAAGCGCCACAGAATTACCATGAATATCTGACAGGAATGCTATTCTCATTAAGTTTCCTCCTTGAATTGTGATATCATAACAGAGAAGCTTCAGAAACCATACATTGTCAATCTAATCAAATGGGGGTGCGTTAATATGAGCATTCAACTGTACACAGAGCTTTGTAAAATGTTTAAAATTCGTTATCCGCTCTTTCTCGCCGGAATGGCTGGAGGCCCTTCCACAGTCAAACTTGTAGCTGCCGTTTCAGAGGCAGGCGGGCTTGGCACGCTTGGTGCTGCATACATGGAGCCGGCAGCGATCCATCAAGCGATTCAGGAAATTCGTCAGTTGACGGACGCACCTTTTGCCATAAACCTTTTCTACACCCCTACTAGTTATGATGATACCAGACTCCCTGAAGTTCAGCAGCAGTTGAACCGGATACGGGGACTGCTGGGTTTGCCATATACACAACTGGAGAGTGTTGAATCACCGGGCTATTTGGACGAACAGGTTGCAGTGATACTGGAGCAAAGGGTGCCTGTGATCAGCACCGCGTTCGGCCTGCTCTCGGAGTCGCATATGCAACAGGCTAAGCTGGCAGGAATCCGCGTAGTTACTATGGTAACCACTGTAAGAGAAGCTCTGCTGGCAGAACAGGCAGGCTGCGATGCAATAGTTGCTCAAGGCAGCGAAGCTGGTGGCCATCGGGGAACGTTCGACATTGCAGCTCATCCCATGGGTGCCAACATCGGTACGTTTGCTCTTGTACCACAAATAGTTAACAGCGTTAACATTCCCGTGATTGCCGCAGGAGGCGTTATGGATGGACGAGGACTTGTTGCCGCTCTTGCTCTTGGGGCGCAAGGAGTCCAGATGGGAACACGCTTTCTCACGGCCATAGAATCCGGAGCGCATCTATCCTACAAACAGGCTTTGCTGGCGAGTACAGAAGAAAGCACCGTTCTAACCAAAGTGTTCTCAGGCCGACCTGCCCGAGGCCTTCACAACCAGTTCATCAGAGAATGGGAGTCAAGCGGTATAACCCCTCTCCCCTTTCCCACGCAAAACACCGTAACGAGAGAGATCAGGAATGCGGCTGCGCAACAAAATAATGCGGAATTTATGTCATTGTGGGCAGGTCAAGGCACAAGATTGCTGACATCTGGACAAACGGCAGAGGAAATCGTTGTTGAGACGATTCAACAAGCCATCTCCATCCTGTCATAAACTCTTTTCTGAGGAGAAAGCTCTGGCAACACGGTAATCATAATTATTTTTACATAGCTGGAGCAGCTCATACTTCAATCCCCGCTTTGGCTGGGTGATCTGGAGAGGCTTGTCCCCTTTTCTCCTTAAAAGTGCGTTTACTTTCTTGAGGTTGCCAATCTTGTTCACGATAAGTTCATCAGGTCGTTCTCCCGTATAATGGGACACGATGAACTTATCACATGCTGTTTCCTCAATGGCTCGTTCCAGCTCAAACATCTGAAAATCCCTCAGCATCCCCTCCTGCACTTTCGCTAGCAGCACCTGCCCATTCTCGCCGAAATATAATACATCCTGGTTAAGGTGACCTTCCCTATCCACAATCTGTTTGTCAGGTACTTGCTCAAGAATGCGGATATGCCGAAGCATACTTCCCGCCTTTTCGAATTGCAGCTGCTCCGCATAGAGCTGCATCTTGGCGTACATCGCTTCGATCAGCTTCTCTCCTTGATTCGTAAGCAGCTTGGACGCTTGTCTTGCACGATCCCTGTACTCTTCTTCCGTTATCATCTTTTCGCATATTCCGCTGCATTTCTTAATGTGATACAGCAGGCATACTCTTTTGGGCATAGAGCTGCATGTTCGGAGTCCAAAATGCTCTGTCACGAATTCCAGCAGCGCATCGCGGAATTGCCTGCTTCTGAACGGACCAAGGCGCTGCCCGCCAGATATGCCCTGCTCCTGTGGAGAACCATTTGGCTTAATCGTTCTCTTCCGGTAATGCACATCAAGCCGTGGAAACGGCTCTTCTGAGAGCTGCAAGTAGCCATACCCGCTATTGTCTTTCACCAGTGCGCGGTTGAATGGCGGCTTATGTATTTTGATCAGGTTATTCTCGAGCAGCAGGCTTTCCGCTTCATTATTGACCAGAATGACTTCAATCATTGCGATCTGACTAACAAGAAGCCGAATTCTTTTAAGGGTATGCTGCTGTTGAAAATAGGAACGCAGACGGCTGCGCAAGTTTTTGGATTTGCCTACATACAGCAATTCCCCTGCGGCATTCTTCATTAAATAACAGCCGCTGCATTCCGGATATTCATGGGCTTGGAATCGGAAGGACATGGCTCTGCTCCTGGCTAGTGAATTGACTGGTATAGAGCTTATGGTAGAAGCCTTGATTTACCAACAATTGCTCATGGGTGCCACGCTCGACAATTTCTCCTCCGTCGATGACGAGAATAAGATCGGCGCCGCGAATCGTATTCAAACGATGGGCTATGACGAAGCTTGTTCGGCCCTGCATTAGAGTAGCCATAGCCTCCTGGATATGCATCTCAGTACGTGTATCAATGCCGCTTGTAGCCTCATCCAGTATTAGAATTGCGGGATCGGCCAGAATGGCCCGTGCAATCGTCAGCAGCTGACGCTGACCGTGGCTCAGATTATGGCCTTCAACCGATAACAACGTATCGTAGCCATGTGTCAGCTTACTTATGAAGCCGTCCGCATTAGCCAGCTTAGCTGCTGCTTCCACTTCGCTGTCGGTGGCATCCGGTTTGCCATATCGAATGTTCTCCCGAACTGTATCTGAGAACAGATAAGCATCCTGTAAGACGATACCTAACTTTTGCCTTAGATCATCTTTGTTGAACTTGCGAATATCAGTCCCATCAATCAAGATGGTTCCTTTATCTATATCATAAAACCGAGTGAGCAGATTAACAATAGTAGTTTTCCCGGCACCCGTAGGCCCGACAAGCGCTATCGTTTCCCCAGGCTTGGCTTGAAAGGATACATCACGCAATACCGGGATTTGTTGCTTGTAGCCAAAGGAGACATGGTCAAAATCCACCTCGCCACGCACATTTTTCATCGGATGCTGGTTGGATTGCTGCTCATATTCCGACGGGGTATCCATGATTTCAAAGACCCGTTCTGCACCTGCGATCCCTGCCTGAATCATGTTGTATTGATTTGCCAAGTCATTGATCGGGCGGCCCAGCATACGGGAATAGCTCATGAAGCTAACGGCTATACCGATAGTCGTAAGACCGGAGAGGACCATCCAACCACCGCCAAAGGCAATAATAGCAAAACTGAGATTATTCATTACATTCATCATCGGACCGAGAATGCCTGAAGCAATCTGCGCCTTAATCCCCACTTTGGTGAGCTGCTCATTGATGCCTTGGAACTCTTGTATGGCTCTCTCTTCCCTGCCAAAGGTCGTAACTACCTGGTGCCCAGAGATCGTTTCCTCTATAAAGCCGTTTATCGCTCCTAAGCTTTTCTGCTGCCCTCCAAATGAAGCTCGGGTATAAGCTGCCAGCTTACGAGTGATCAAAGCGATAAGAGGAACGGTGATCAAACTCATAAGCGTTAACCATACATTCAAATTCACCATAATAGCGAGAGCACCGGCAACCGTTAGCAAACTGGTAATTAATTGCGTAACACTCTGGGATAGTGTATTGGATATATTATCGATGTCATTCGTTGCACGACTCATCAGCTCCCCATGGGTCTTGCTATCAAAAAAGCGCAAGGGCAATCGCTGCAGCTTTTCAAATAAATCCTTTCGCAAATCTCTAACGGTATACTGCGATACACGGATCATGACCGAAGCCTGGTACCAAGTCAGGATCGCCCCCACGGCATAAACAGCCAGAAGGATTATACATAACTTCAATAAGCCGTTATAGTCCTGCGGAATAATATATCGATCCACAGCAATGCCGATCAGATAAGGTCCGACGAGGCCCAGAAGAGCATTCACACTTGTAAGAATAAACACACCAATTAATCCGATTCGCTGATTGCTTAAGTATCTCCATAACCGCTTGAGTGTCTGGGTCGTATTGGCTGGCCGACTCTTAGTCATTGCCATGCCTCGACCAGGTCCTCCACCCATACCCCCTAAACCCATAATGGGCGGCGGGTTCAGTGGTGAATTAGGAGGCTGCTCTGGCTTGAAGGGCTTGCTCGAGTTATTCCGCTGCGACATGAGCCGTATCCCCCTCTCTGCGCTGTGATCTATAAATATCACAATAAACCTCGCTGCTGGCAAGCAGTTCTTCATGAGTGCCTTCAGCTACAATTCGTCCTTC
>JARBUQ010000323.1 GCA_029239545.1 Paenibacillus sp. | reverse complement strand
CTGCTCGTAGGCCCTGCGCCATCTGCCGTTTCTCAGCATGCAGACGCAGTTGCACAAATATCGGCACAGCTTCAAGTATCTGCAGCAAGTGCGGTAGTCGAGAAGCCTTCAGCGGCTTCTGGCCCAACAGCCCAAACATCCTCAGCCCCTGTTGCAAGTCGCACCATACGTGTTGATATTGAACGTTTGGATGTTCTTATGAATCTGTTCAGTGAGCTTCTGATAGACCGGGTACGGCTTGAGCAATTAGCAAGTGAAATTCGTCGCAATGAGCTGACCGAAACGGTTGAACATATGGCTAGGGTGAGCTCTGACCTTCAGAACATTGTATTGAAGCTGAGAATGGTTTCTGTGGATACTGTCTTCAACAGGTTCCCGCGTATGATTCGTGACTTGGCCAAGTCACTTGATAAGAAAGTGGATCTGGTCATTACAGGCGCAGAGACGGAATTAGACCGCACGGTCATCGACGAAATCGGAGATCCGTTGGTTCACTTATTGCGAAATGCAGTCGATCACGGAATAGAGACTATTTCGGAAAGAACTGCTGCAGGCAAAGCTGAGACCGGCACCGTTCAGCTTCGAGCTTTTCATAGCGGGAATCATGTTTTCATAGAAATTCAAGAGGATGGCAAAGGAATTAATCGAGATAAAGTACTGCAATCTGCCATTCAAAAAGGTGTTGTGTCTCAAGAGCAGTCCAAGACCATGAAAGACGAGGAAGTATTTCAGCTTCTGTTCGCAGCAGGCTTCAGTACAGCGGATAAGATCTCGGATATCTCCGGTCGGGGTGTAGGACTGGATGTGGTTAAGACGAAGATTGAATCCTTAGGGGGCAATGTTCAAGTCACATCCAAATTAGGGGCAGGGACTACGTTTTCCGTTCAATTGCCATTAACCTTATCGATTATATCCGCTATGCTGATCCGTATGGGCGATGAGAAGTATGCAATCCCGCTCTCCTCAATATTGGAAACCTCCATATTGCAGAAGAGTCAAATTCGTCTGGTGCATGGCTCCAAGGTTATTGAGTACCGCAATCATATCATTCCGCTTATTTCATTGAGTAAGCTGTTCGAGATTACTAGCTATTCCGAAGATTCAGAGACTGAGACAGAGATTATCGTAATTCGCAAAGGCGAGAAAATGGCCGCTATGATGGTAGATGAGTTCATCGGACAACAGGAAATCGTCTTGAAGACGCTTGGGAAGTACTTGACCAATCTTTTCGCCGTATCCGGTGCTACCATTCTAGGTGACGGACAGGTCGCATTAATTATTGATACGAATGCTTTGATTAAATAAGGGGGTTACAGCAATGGGAGAAGATTTGAAAGTGATCGTGTTTACACTGGCACATGAGCAATATGGTGTTGAAGTGGAAAGAGTCCGCACTATCGAAAGAATGCAGCCGCTGACACGTGTGCCTAGAACGCCTGCTTTTGTAAAAGGGGTTATTAACCTGCGCGGGATTGTTGTACCGGTTATTGATTTGAGGGGGCGCTTCCAACTGACAGAATCCGATTATACAGAGAACTCTCGTATTATTATCGTGGCAGTGAATGAAATGGAAGTTGGTCTAATTGTAGATTCAGCTAATGACGTCCTGGATGTGGATTCCGATAATATCGAGGATCCGCCAGAAATCGTTGGAGGAATTCGCGCCAAATATTTAAGGGGTGTTGCCAAATTATCAGCGGGAAATCTACTTGTGCTGCTAAATCTGGAGGAAGTGCTGAATAAGAGTGAGATCGTACAATTAGAGCAGCTAGAGGCATGATATGACAAATTATTACAATTTTGCCGAGTTTCAATTAGATGTTCTGAAGGAAGTTGGTAATATAGGAGCTGGTAATGCGGCAACTGCGCTATCCCGATTGCTGGATAAGCCGATTGACATGAAAGTGCCAAAGGTTAATCTGCTGCCCTTCGAAGATATCGTGAACAGCTTGGGTGGTTCTGATCAGGTAGTGCTTGCTGTTTTTCTAAGAGTTGAAGGTGAGGCTCCCGGTAATATGTTTTTCTTCTTCAGCCCGGAATCTGCCAAGAGCCTGCTGTCGAACCTGGCGGGAATCGATGTGGAGGAAGAAGGCAGTTACTCCGAGATGGAGCTATCTGCACTCAGTGAAATTGGAAATATACTGGCTGGATCTTACTTGTCATCTCTTTCGGATTTTACCAATCTTAATATGATTCCAACTGTGCCTGCTCTGGCTATCGACATGCTCGGAGCAATCATAAGCTACGGATTGTTGCAATATGGTGAAATGGGGGATCATGCTCTCTTCATTGATACACAATTTCTTGAAGGGAAAGATGAGATGGAAGGGCACTTCTTCTTCATCCCGGATCCCGAAGCGTTCGGCAAACTGTTCCATTCTTTGGGAGTGCCTCTCGAATGACATTAGACAACATCATAAAAGTAGGTATGGCTGATTTAAATACGATTGTTCAATTAGGAAGTCTCAAAACAACGGGCTTGGGTTCATGTGTAGGCGTTACTCTGTATGACCCCAGAACAAAAGTTGCAGGAATGGCTCATGTCATGCTTCCAACCTCTGAGATTGCCAAAGAAGGAACAATTAATAAAGCTAAATATGCAGACACTGCTATTCCCGAATTAATTGCCAGGATGGTGCTTGCAGGTGCCTCGCAATCCCGACTAGAGGCTAAGCTTGCCGGCGGAGCGCAGATGTTCATCTTTGCAGGAAGCCAGGACTCGATGCGGATCGGCCCAAGGAACGTAGAATCATGTTCTTTGATCCTGAAGCAGCTCGGAATTCCGATTCGCGGAGAAGATACCGGTGGTAATTTCGGTAGAACGATACAATTTTTCAATGAAACCGGTGTACTTGTATTAAGAACTGTACAGCAAGGAGTAAAGGAAATTTGATGATTGGAACCTTTCGTTGGAATTTGGTGTTGGGTGTAATGGGGTTCGGATTTACGTTCCTGCTTTCTGTCGGCAACAACTTTTTAACCACAACTCTTTTACACAGTCTATATGGATTTATCATCATGTTCGGAGTATGCTTCGTAGTACGCTGGGTACTGGGAACTTTTGCGGGAATTAAGGAGTTTGAACAATCGGCAGCTTCCAAGGCATTGCGTGATGGAAAAGGTGAAGCAGTAGATTCTGTTACGCCGGGTGATGAAGAGGAGCTGAATCAGTTGTTGAAAAACAATATGAATGGTGCTGATTCATCCGGGAGTGAATTCACGCTGCTCAAACCGAAGAAGCTTACTGCCTTACCCGAGGACCCTGAAGAGCTAGCCCAAGCATTACGACGCCTCTCTGAGGAGTAAGGAGTGCGGTAAGAATGATTCAACAAAAGCAATCCCATTTGTCCAATATGGAATTATGGAAGAAATGGAAAGTGGAAGGTTTGCTTTCGGCGAAGCAAATGTTGATTGAACAATATTTGCCCTTGGTTGATTACGTCATTAATCGCCTGCTTATCGGCTTGCCCAAAAACGTCTCCAGGGACGATCTATGCAGCTTTGGGATGCTGGGTTTAATAGATGCCGTGGAGAAATTCGATTATGAGCGAGGGCTCCAATTCGAAACCTATGCCTCTTGGCGAATCAGAGGTGCAACGATTGATGGACTCCGTCAAGGGGACTGGGTGCCGCGATCCATCCGTGAAAAAGCCAAGAGGGTGGAAGACGCTTATCAGAAGCTGGAGCAGGAATATTTGCGATCAGTGACTGATTCTGAAATGAGCGAATATCTTCAAATAAGCGATAAGGAATTTCAACAAATGCTTCAAGAAATTTCGGTAACTACGATTTTCTCATTCGATGAACCAATCAAGGATGAAGAATCCGAAACTCGACTATCACTTATGATTGACGAAAAGGCCAAAAACCCTGAATATAAAGTTAATGAATATTATTTGAAGGAATCGTTGGCTAAAGCGATCGAGAAACTGACGGACAAAGAGAGGACAGTAGTATCGCTATTTTACTACGAGGAGCTGTCTTTAAGCGAAATTGCTGAAGTGATGGCATTATCCCCCTCCCGTATTTCGCAGCTCCATTCCAAGGCGATCCTTAGACTACGCGGATCGTTAGGCAGGTGGAAGAACCAACTACTGCAAGATTAGGGCTTGGAAGGAGGAAAGAGATTGTCGAGTGACAATGCTATTGAGCAGTGGATCAATGTGGAGATCTCAGATGATCGAGTAACGGCATTGCTCTCAATACCGATGATGGCAGAGCCGATGGCCTGTACCCTTAAAGATCTGGTTGACTATCTGGGACGATGTCACATTAAACACGGTATTAAACACGGGATTCTGCAGCAAATTGCAGAGAATCCAAGAGGATTTGCCGGTAAACAAACGATCATTGCTGAAGGCGAGCGCGCGGTGGCTGGCAAAGACGGCGAAATCAGGATGCTGCACGATCCTGATCACGATAATAAGAAGCCAATGGAGAACGAAGATGGAACCGTAGATTTCAAAGAAATATCCCGGATCTTGAACGTTCGCAAGGGTCAGCTTATTGCCGAGCGCATATTGGCTGAGGATGGTGTTCCAGGCAAATCGGTTACGGGTGATCTAATAGAAGCGAAGAATGGTAAAGAAGCCAGGTTCAAAATTGGTAAAAATGTTGTAGCCGATGCTGACCAGCTAGCTCTGTATGCTGCTATTGACGGGATGATCTCCATAACCGATCGAGGTAAAATTAATGTATTTCCAATTTATGAGGTCAATGGAGATGTAGATTATCGGATTGGCAATATCGATTTCTTCGGTACGGTTGTCATCAGGGGGAATGTCCTGCCAGGTTTCAAGGTCAAGTCAGCCGGAGATATCCGTGTTACTGGCGGTGTCGAAAGCGCAGAGCTGGAAGCCGTTGGCTCGATCGAGATAAGCGCTGGTATTCTGGGCCATAACAAGGGCATTATCCGTGCCGGAGTAAACGTGAAGAGTGCCTTCATTCAGGATGCTCAGGTGGAAACGGGTCAAGACATAATCGTAACACACAGCATCATGCATTCTCAGATCAGAGCAGGCCGTAACGTGTTATGTAGAGGAACCAAGGGATTGATCATTGGAGGAACGGTGCAGGCGGGGGAGAAGGTTGTTGCGCGTACCATTGGGAATACGATGTCTACTACAACCGCAATTGAGGTAGGAGTGCTGCCGGAGCTTCGCAATGAACTAACCGCACTCCGGAATCAATTAAAAGTTATTGCCGAGAGTATGGACAAAACAGATAAGGCGCTGGTGCTCCTGGACCAGATGGCGGCAGCAGGACAGCTCAGTCCTGAACGTTTGTCCATGAGAATCAAGCTGTCCCATACGAGAAAACAAGCGATTGAGGAACAAACTGCAGCCAAAGAGCGTATATTGGAAATTGAGAAAACGCTTGAGGATACGGATAAAGCGCGTGTTGAAGTTGTTTCAATAGTTTATGGAGGCACCAAGATCGTAATTGGACGTTACACCAGATTCGTAAAAGAAGCGGCTCCGAGAGTGTTTTTTAAGTATTTGGATGGAGACATTGCGATGTTACCTAACTCCTGATGCACAATCTGCACCACCAACATTGTTTCATCGGCCGTCTGCCATACAAGATCAAGGATGAGGTGATCGTATGAGCTTGAAATCGGTAGAGATGCAAATGGCCATCCCTCGTACGAATGATGCAGGGATGCTGCAAAATCAGCTATCACAAAAGCCAATGCACGATCAAGCTGCGTTGGCTGCAGGCGCTATTCAGCAATCGCAGAAGCATCGTCAGAAAGCGGCCAAGCTCGAAGAATCCGTTCCGATGAAGGTCAAGGATGAATCAGAGGAACAGCGTAAGAAACAGCTTAAGTCTCCCTACACGGGTAGTAAATCTGT
>JARBUQ010000322.1 GCA_029239545.1 Paenibacillus sp. | reverse complement strand
TATACAAAACTCTTCTCAACGAGGGGAATCCATTATATAGTAGGGGATGTATGCAAGCTGTTGAGAGGGGAAGCTGGAATTGTTTGCTGGTATTGCTTTAGGTTTGTTTCTATTAACGATGACGGTAGTAATCTGGCAGCCAAGGGGGCTGAGCATTGGGTGGCCGGCAGCCGTCGGAGCGATATTGGCATTACTGCTTGGTGTAGTGGGTTGGGCTGATGTGTGGACGGTGACAGGGATTGTGTGGAATGCCACCCTTACCTTTGTGGCTCTGATCGTAATCTCGGTTATTCTCGATGAGATCGGATTCTTCGAATGGGCTGCTCTGCATATGGCACAACTAGCGCGCGGTGATGGCAGACGTATGTTCGTCTATATCATTCTATTGGGCGCAGCGGTTTCTGCATTTTTTGCGAATGATGGTGCTGCCCTTATTTTAACCCCGATTGTATTGGCCCAGGTAAGAGCCTTGCAGCTGGACGAGAAACGCGTACTGGCCTTTGTAATGGCAGGGGGATTCATTGCAGATACGACTTCATTGCCCCTTGTAGTCAGTAACCTTACCAATATTGTTTCTGCTGATTATTTTGGCATCGGATTTGTGGAATATGCCAGCCGTATGCTGGTGGTGAATGTGTTCGCGCTTGGTGCGAGTCTGCTTATGCTATATTTTGTTTTTCGCTCGAGTATTCCTGCCCGCTACGATAAAGATCAATTAAAAAAGCCATCCAGTGCGATTCGAGATCCCGGATTATTCCGTTTGTCGTGGATTATTATCGCGATTTTGTTCGTTGCTTATATGAGCAGTGAGTGGCTTCCGATTCCGGTCTGTCTGATTGCAGGTTCCGTGGCGATTCTGTTCCTTCTGGCTGCGAAGGGCAGCAAGGTAGTGCATACACGCAAGGTGCTGCGCGAAGCCCCATGGACAATTGTAGTGTTTTCGATCGGGATGTATGTTGTCGTTTACGGATTACATAATGCAGGTTTGACTGAGCTGTTAGGGGAACTGATAGAGCGATTTGCGAGCGGTGGGTTGTTTACTGCTGCTATAGGGATGGGATTCCTCTCAGCCGTGTTGTCGAGCATCATGAATAATTTGCCCACTGTGCTGATTGGTGCTCTGGCTATTGATGAGACGATGACAGATGGTATCGTTCGCGAGGCTTTGATTTATGCGAATGTAGTTGGCACTAATCTGGGGCCCAAGATTACTCCGATTGGCTCGTTAGCTACATTAATATGGCTGCATGTTCTGGCACGAAAAGGAGTACGCATCACATGGGGGTATTATTTTAAAATCGGTTTCATCCTCACAATTCCAACTCTATTCATTACATTGATAGGTTTATACTTGTGGTTGCTGTTGATTTAGTACACAAAGGTGCTATTATGCTGATTTTTATGCAATTCTTTACTGACTGGATCAGGTTCGAGATCGGATACAGAAGCAGAAGGGATGAAACTATTTATGGTACCGAATCACGCTACGTTATACCCCGTATTAGTTGCTAATGAAGAAGGTACAGCCCACTCGAGCCAGCCTCATGAGCATTTTACGATTGGACATACCCTGAAGGCAGCTGCTCTCTCGACAAAAATCAGTGCTCAAACGATTCAGAATCAAATCGTATTCGAGCTGGAATGTAAGGAAATTCACCATAGTGGCAACGAGCAGATCATTTTTCTATTTGATCCGGCTCATCATGGGAGACGTCCGCATAATTTTATACGGGTTCGTTGGTCGGGGAAGGATGGGTTCATTCTCGAGCGATTCCATTATGAATATATAATAGAAGCATTTCCTCAAGGGGCCTATGGAACCTCCCGACTGGAGGAGGGCACGCTGCATATACGACTGGTGCTGCCTCTTGAGCTGATAGGCTTCCTACCTCAACACGATCCTGAGGCGAGAAGATGGATCGGGTTCAATCTGTATCGGGAAACGATAGGAGGCGGAGATGCCGGTATTATTAAATGGGCAGGTCTGCCCTGTGATTCGATCATACACGGCCAAGGACTTGGAGACCTGTTGTTGGCACGTGGACTTGACTCCGAAGGAATCGAAGCCGCTGTTCAAGCTGCAGACGCAGACAGCAGAGGCTTGCCTACCCGCTGGGTCAAGAGAGTGATCCCTGCCGAGCTGCACAGCTATGTAACGCGCAAGCGGCAAGGGATGACGGTGCGTATGCAGCCCGCAGATGTTAAGCAAGCCCGAGTGAAAGCGGATACGACAACTTGGGGGCGGAACTTAAAGGCAAATATATTGGAGGTAGCGAATTACTGGGCTGCCAAAAGTGACGATGAACTGTTCGATCTGGTCCCGGTAGGCAATCCTCGTGCACTGACCGTTGCGCAATATTATGGGGATCCGGCAAGTCCAGGAAACTACACTACTCTGCAGACTTGCCTGGAGCGTCCATATGAGTTTTATAATCCGTCGACGGGTCGATGGTGGAAGCCGGGAATGCTGATGCGCAATCCTCAGACAGGAGAGGATGTAGCATTGATCGATAATGGGGATGGCTTCCTGGCACCTGAAGGGTTCCCGTTTCCACAGGTGCGTTACATGTTTGTTGGGGCATACAATCTGTTCATTATCGGTGTGCTCATGGGAAGTCCCTATAACAAGGTCATTGAAGATAAATCGGTATGCCCGGAGACGAGTGGAAGCAAATATTTTGGCGCCATTAACAATTTGGCTTATGCTTTCTCCCTGACAGGCGATCGTAAATACGTGCATAAAGCTCTTATTCTGATTGGAAGAATTGCTGAATTAGTGCCTTATATGAACGGGAATTTCGCCGATGGCACCATAAGCGACAGTGTGCATATAGCGGAGCCGACTACTACGGAGACGATGTGGTACGATAATTTTTTTGAGGCGCTTGATTTGATCTACGATGAGGTAGACTTTTGCGCTCCTCAGCTGGCTGAGCTATTCGCAACCAAACCGGACCCTGAGGGGCAGAAGAGAGTTAAGCCTTTTTGCGTAAAAGATACGGTGCATGAGCTGATTCCCTATCTGATCTACACCTGCGAGGTCGAAATACGCAAAACCGCAGATTGGTCGCTCCGTTATCTTTACAAATATTTGACACTGGCAAGCTTTATGCAGAATGGCAAGCTGATGCACCGTATTTTGTCTGAAGGACCGCATAGCCTGCAGGGCAAGCTGCGTAATTTATTTTATCGGGATGGCCGGTATGCCTATGATTCGTATGGTTATTTGGGTGGAATTTGCGATCAATTGATTCTGATGGCCAACACAAATTATTTGTTCACGGATGATCAGTATTATCCCGAGCCGATCAATATGTTTCAAGATCCTCAATATGGAATTCTTAACATCATTGAGCTCAATTTTCGGATCAAGACAGGCGCTATTATTCCGGCATTTGGAGATTGGGTGTTAAATAACAAGGAGCCGATCAGTGAAGCCAGGCGACGTGGTATGCCGGATTATGCAGCAGGCTATGAGATTGCCTTCTCCAGAATGGGTGAAGAGCGCAGATTGCTGGGACCCATACTCGCGTTATATACCGAAGAGGAGCTAGATCGGTACCGGACTCGGAGTGCTAATAATAGCCTCCTTCAATCCTTGCTATTGTTAGGCACGGCTCCTGAATTTTCGGAGTATCAAGTTTATCTTGAAGAGGGGACAAGGAAGCAGGACGACTCGAGAACACAGCGATCGAGGTCACCATTCGCCCCCTACCTGCTGCAAAATTCTGAGACGAGCTTGCTGCGCCATGGACGAACGGCTGCGGATTGCAAGCATGTTGTTCTGTATGGTCAGCCAACAGCCGGTCATGCGCATGGCGACAAGCTAGGTCTGTGGATCGGAGCGTTCGGTTATCATCTATTGGCTGGAGTTGGTGCGTATCCATTCACTTGGATCAGTCCGAAGCTGCGAGGCTGGGAAACCCATTCCGCAGCATGTATGGTGACCTTGATAGATGGACGCAATCAGAACGCCTCCTTCTCCAAGCAGTTGGCTCATTACGAAGGCCGTCATCTCCAATTAGCCGGATTAGAGAATGACAGGATTTATCCTGGCTCACATGCCGAGCGCTGGTCCTGGCTTATCGGTGCTCCTGCTCAAGCGAATGGAGACGAATCGGAAGGTTACGTGCTTGATTTGAATTATGTTCGTGGAGGAAAAACCTTCGATTATAATACTGCGGGGATGTTATCTCCGGACCGACTTACTTTTGAGGGGATCGGGGAAGCTGAATGGGAGCCGCTGGAAGGGACCATGCAACGAACCTTGGACGGATCGGATGACCCTCTATATGACAAACCCGGTTATGGCTGGATGAAAGCCCTCCGTAAAGCGAAGACGACATCCACAGCCTCAGTCTCATGGACCTATCGCTATGATCATGCTGCTCTCAAGGTTCATACTGTTCCCGATGCAGGGGGAGCCAATCGTGAAGTTGTATTCAGCTTAGGGGAGATGGGCTTTCAGCATATGGGGGAGTCGGATTGGCTGCCATTCGTTATGTGGAGGGATCAACAAATACTATCTGCTGACGGGGGAGGCTCTGAGGGCCACACTTCAGCCAAGAATCATGCAGCTACGTTCTGCACCGTTCTTGAGCCGTATGAACAGAAGCCTTTCTTACAGGAAGTCCGTGCGCTAACAATGATTTCTGTGAATCAAGCGACCGATTTTCAACCAATCGGGGTAGAGGTGAACCACACTGGCAGCTATCGTGATATCCTCATCAGTAACTATGCACCAGGAGATTCGGTAACCTTCGCGGACAGTGAGGGTCGTTCGTTCACAACGGACGCCAAGGCGTTATTACTACGTTACAAAGCGGAAACGCTTGTGTTCGCGGAAGCAGTAGCGTATACGAGCATCGAAGGTCCAGGGATATCGCAGCGAAGAGAAGCTTCGGAGCTGCGGGGAGTAGTTGAGCAAGCAGAAGAGAAGTCTGGCAGGGGAATCATTACAGTCAGACTGGATTCGTTGTCGTCGTTGCCAATGGGGCAATTGGGAGATATTGCGGAGTTGGAAGGCCGAGTAGCGATTATAGATTCTGCGGATTATCCTAAACCCTCTGCTTATTACATCCGTAACCCTAGATTGACGGGAAATTTACTCAGCTTTGATACTTCTGTTACGCTCGTATGCCTGAATGCCGATACTCCCTTCGATACCAAGAAGAACGAGCTTGGCAAAAAAGCTCAAATGGTAGTTGATGGCGTAGAGGTGCTGATTGATGTGAAGGCTGGGGACAGCTTTAGCGTACAGCACGCACTTGTCGTTTAAGCAATGAGGATTTAATAAGAGAATAAAGCCGTGAGCTCTGCTTGAAGTAGAATTCACGGCTTTGTATTTAATCCTATTCCGATAAATGCTTAGTCTCGGGATTGAGCCAATTTTACTAACAGGTGAGCGAGCTTGTGCTGCTCTTCCTGAGTGCCAACCTTCCATAGCTCCTGCAGCAGCTTTTCCTCGCTATTGCGTGGCTCCTCATGATTAGCGAGATAACCGGCCACTTTTTCTGCAATTCGGGCCAGGTGCTCTTCGTTAAGTCCTATGGTTTCTGCCAACTCGATCCGTTTGCCTAAGTAGGTTTTGAATTCCGTGAAATTTTGCAGAATTTGTTCCTTTTTGCCGCTATCCATCTTGGAGATCGTATCACTGACTTTGTCAAGATTCACTTCGCCGTCTTTCTCCACTACGTGATTGTACTCTGCCATAGTAATTCCTCCCTTTTGAATGTGTTATTTGTACTTTTAACCGCACTATCTAAAAATGAAACGATACTACTTGTAGCCGTAAGCTGAAAAATTCATACTAATCAGACATGGAGAAGCAGATCATTTGCTGAAAGGTGTAGTAGGGGGTTGGTCGGATTCTGATTTAACGGATTATGGCAGAAATAATATGGGGCATTTGGGGTGAAGAGTGGATCGCTACTAGGAGCTGTGCAGTGATTATAAGGGATGACCATGTTTTAATGGTAAGGCAGTTGTACAAAGGTGAGGAAATCTGGACTTTTCCAGGCGGGAGCATTGAGGATGGGGAAACTCCGAGTGAAGCTGCAATAAGAGAAGTGAGAGAAGAGACGGGTCTTCAGATTACTATACTTAAAAAGTTGCTGGAATGTCATAATCAGCGGATTAATGGCATGTACTACTGCTTCTTAGGGGTTGTGGTGGGTGGGAGCTTGATCTTGGGAGCAGATCCTGAGCGGATTGGTAAGGAGCAAGAATTGAAGGAAGTCTGCTGGAAGCGGATAGTCGATGTGGAGCATCTCAGCGAGGTGAAGCGGGTATTGCCGATATCTATACAAAATTAGGCGTCGTGAGGAATAACGGCAGTGTAAATGGAAGAAATCATGACCCACAAGGAAAAGCCAGCTGCATCTCGAATACTTTTATAATAGATGCCTAAGCTGCCAGTATAGACTAGAACAGTTCATGAAAGGAAACCGCATGAAATCAAATGCATTCTCCCAAACGATACAATCCTATCTAAACTATACTCAAATGCCCTGGGGAAAATTGTTTTATCAAACGGCTTGGCACCAAATTGATCTACATAAGAAGGAACCCACAAAAGCAACTGTGTTGGACATCGGATCTGGCTTTGGGATTACGAGCTTACACTATGCGCACAAGGGAAATCAGGTTACAGGCTTAGAACCGACTCGTGAAATGGTTCAAATAGCAGAAAATGCTGCTGCTGAATCTGAGACGAGTATAACTTTCATAAATGCTCCCCTGGAGGAAGCAGGGACACTGCTTTCGGATCATTATGATTGGATAATATGCCATAACATTCTCGAATACGTAGAACCAAGGCCGTTCATCAAGACCATAGGGAGCTTACAGCTTCAGAACGGATTCCTGTCACTCATATGCCATAACCCGGCTGCCAAGCTAATGAAGAAAGCTGTAATAGGCAAAAATCCAGAGGACGCACTAACAAGTCTTCACAGTAATAAGGAATTCAGCTCCATCATCCAAACGGATATTACCACCTATGATTATGAAACGTTATGCATTTGGCTGGAAGAGGAAGATTACGTAATCGTAGAGAGGTTCGGCATCCATAATCTTTATGGCTATATTGCGGACAATGACATAAAGCATGACGAGAATTGGCATCGCCAAATGCTTGCTTTGGAGCTCGAGATTAGCAGCTTAAGCCCATATAGAGAAGTAGCGATTTTTACGCATATCCTTGCTAGGAAGAAGCAGTAATCCGATCCGTTAATCAATCAGAGCAGCTATTTGGGGAGAAAAGGTGGCCTGAGATGAAAAAACTGTTCTGCAGCTTGCTCATTGTAATGTCACTTGGTTGGATTTCCGGCTGTAGTGGGGGAACTCAATCTACCGGGCCCACACAAATATAGGAGTAATGAGCAGCTTGCCGCTTTTCAGCATTGGGGTGAAGCCAGCATTCTTGATCTTGATCATGACGGATTGGAAGAAATGATTATTGAATTTCCAGGTTTGCATTTAGCAGCTCCTGACCTAACGATTGTAAGGCTGCATAAGGGGACTCTTGAAGCTAGTTCATACATTGCAAGCTCACTTGGTAAGGGGCAAGGCATTTCAGCCAATTTGATCCGAGATCAGCTGCTGCCGATTATTAGTCTAAGCAATGAGCAGGAGAATAGGTCAACTCTTAACTATCACTATGACAACGGGATTTTAAAAATTATTAAATAAGCCTGTTTCAAAATACATAGGAAAACACTGCCTGGAGGTTAGACGCATGACAAACGATTGGCAAGTGAGTTGGTTTGAGCTTGATGAGGTCGCTGAGGAGCTGATCAAATATGTAGTAGTGCTCGCTCATTACAACAAAGCAATCATTCTGATTCGAAATAAAAAGAACACGGAATGGGAGCTGCCAGGCGGTAAAAGAGAAGAAGGCGAGTCCGTTGTGGAAGCAGCTGGAAGGGAGCTCTTTGAAGAGACAGGCGCTATACGGTTTGCGCTTATTCCGTTTGGAAACTATACATTGAATGGAAGCTACGGAATGGTGTTTTATGCTGATGTGTTTGAATTTGGCGACTTACCCGATTATGAGATTGAAGAAATCCGATGTGTGGACACTTTGCCGCGAGGTTTGCTGTATGGTGAGGTGTATTACGAGCTCTATGCCAAATGGAACGAGAAAAGCAAGCTGCAATGGAACAAATATACAATTAACTATTCCGATAAATTATAGGGGGAGGTACAGATGAAGGCTGTTGGATTTGACCTTGGAGAAACCTTAATTCATTACAAGAACATTTCAAACGGGAGCTTTCAGGAGCATTTTAAGGCTGCTCTAATGAAAGTTATTAATGACCTGTCCTTACAGCACATTGACGATGATCTTATCATTGAAGGGGAAGTGATACTTACCAAGTACAACACTCGGATATTCCCAAGGGATCATGAGATACAGGATATACATATTTTTAGTGAGATTTTTGAGGTTTGGGGAGTAGATAAGTCTCAATTAGATGATGCCATCGGGTCTTTTTTTAGTTTTTTTCAACGGGGTTCGGAGTTATATGAGGATACTTTGGAAGTATTGACGCGGTTAAAGGAGAAACAGGTTCGAATTGGAATATTGACGGATGTTCCCTACGGGTTGAATAAGCAGCTTGTTCTGAGGGACATTGCTCCCTTTCATTGTTTAGTAGACACATTGGTGACATCTGTTGATGTAGGGTGGAGAAAGCCTAGAATAGAAGGCTACACCCTGCTGGCCAAGCAGTTGGGTACTACTCCTGATCAGATGATGTATGTGGGAAATGAATGGAAAGACATTACAGGTGCTAATCGGAGTGGTGCAAGGTCTGTTCTGATCAATCGGGAAGGGGCCGAGCGGAACTGGGGTCAGCATTTGACCTTGAAAAGTTTGCACGAGCTTCTTAGTCATTTGTCGTAAAGGAAGGTGGTAACATGATATTCTTTGATCTGGACGGTACACTGTTAGACCATGACTATGCAGCTCGCCAAGGAGTTGCCGCGCTTTATCATACATATAGTTCGGATATCAAGACAACAGAAGATGAGTTTAACATTCGGTGGGAATCGTTGTTAGAGACTTATTATAATGAATACTTAAATGGAAGCTTGTCTTTCGCAGAACAGAGGAGAATTCGTATACGGCAGCAGTTTCATAAAGAGTCCGTAGAGCTTAATGAGCAAGAAGCAGATCGGCGGTTTGCGTTGTATTTGGAAGTTTATGAACAGAGCTGGCGATGTTATGAAGACGTAGTGTCCTGTCTGGACATATTGAGAGCTGATCAGCATAGACTTGGAATCATTACGAATGGCGATAACAAGCAACAGCTAAAGAAATTGAACCAAATAGGAATCGCAGACATGTTCTCAATAATAGTAACTTCAAGTGATGCTGGTTACTCGAAGCCTCATAAACAGATTTTTGTAGATGCTTGTGCTCGAGGAGAGGCAGCTCTTCAAGAATGTTATTATGTAGGCGATCGGTTAGAGGTAGATGCTTTGGGGAGCAAAGCTGCAGGAATGAAGGGAGTCTGGCTTAATCGGACTACCCAGGATAAAGCTAATGATGTGATGACCATTAACCGACTAAGCGAGCTGCTGCAGCTTGTTCGAACGCATGTGGAGGACACCCCATGACTTTCCGTCAGTACCTCTATCACTATTACGAGCAGGCGAATGGTCCTTTTCGGAATTTATCAAGCCAGACGCCTGAACAGGCTGAAGGAATCTTGAATAAGCTGCGGGCGGAACAGCAGGTTTTTGCAGGTCGAAGATCAGATCAATACCTGATGATCCGAAGAGAGCTAGAGCAACAGGCGAGAGACATGTTTATTGAAAAAGGCGGTAAACCTACGAATAGCTACCCCCATTATATGACTTTAGGTGCTTGTGATTGGCTTACCAGTTGGTACAAGCAAGGAAGAGAGCTTCAGATTGAATGGAATGCCTTCGATGAGCAATCCATAAGCTTTACGTACGGCGATTTATTCCCAACTATGAGGTATCAGGATGACAAGCCCTACCGAAGACAGGTTTACACCAAAGAAGAAATATTAGGTTTAATTGGACAATACGGACTTCCTCAAGAGTGGAACAAGGACGGAGCTAAGGGACCCGAAAGGTACATTGAAGTTCAGATTTGGGATGACTCGGTGCTGAAGCCATATATGATCTATTAACAATGGTGATTGAGGGGCGTTTGGTTCACAACGGATTGAGGTGGGGACCGGCATAGCGCAGTGATGGAACATAGCCCGAAGATGTGAATATTTGCTAACTCAATCTGATCCGCAGCTTGTGAAACGGAGTCGTGCATAAAGCGATTTCTGAAAGGTGATATAATTTGGAAAAGAGCAAATTAACTTCGGTAATATTAAGTTAGACGAACATGCTTTAAAGGAGAGAATAATGAATACAAAAGACATAGTTGAAAGATTAATTAGCCATGGTGTTACATTAGATTCAGGATTATCTCAGTTAGAAATTTCAAAAATTCAAAATATATTTAATTTTTCATTTCCACAAGATCTACGTGAGTTACTCCTGTATGTCTTGCCTATAAGTAAGGGCTTTGTTAATTGGAGAGATAGCTCCGAGGAGAATGTTAGCTCCATAAGGCAAAGATTGAATGGACCTTTGGAAGGTATACTTTTTGATATAGAACATAATTCTTTTTGGTATGACGATTGGGGTGATAAACCTGATGATCTGAATGAAGCAAAAGATATATGTAAGTCAGAGTACCTGAAATTTCCGCAACTGATACCGATTTATTCTCATAGATAT